>NZ_JBNQTI010000091.1:21070-34449 GCF_050325825.1 Kitasatospora sp. LaBMicrA B282 | reverse complement strand
GGCGGCGTTGGGGTGCGTGCATCGGCGGCGCCGAGGAGGGAGTCCATGCGGAGCATCGGCGACTGACGAGAAGCCGTCGAGGTGCGTGCCCCGGCGTCGCCGCGCAGACGGGGGTTTGAAGACTGGCCCTAGCGGCCGGCGCGCAGCTCGGCGAGCAGCGCGTCGGTGAAGGCCGGCCAGGCCTCGGCCGCCCACGGGCCGAAGTCGCGGTCGGCCAGCGCCACGCAGGCCGCGCCCGCGACCGGGTCGACCCAGAGGAAGGTGCCGGACTGGCCGAAGTGGCCGAAGGTCTGCGGGGAGCTGGTGGCACCGGTCCAGTGCGGGGCCTTGCCGTCGCGGATCTCGAAGCCGAGCCCCCAGTCGTTGGGCCGCTGGTGGCCGAAGCCGGGCAGCACGCCGGTCAGGCCGGGGAAGGCCACCTCGCGGGTCGCGGTGCTCACCGTGTCGGGGTGCAGCAGCCGCGGGGCCTGCAGCTCGGCGGCGAACCTCGCCAGGTCGGCGGCGGTGGAGACGCCGCCGGCGCCGGCCGGGGTGCGGTGCGCCGGGTCGATCGCGGTGTCGACCATCCCCAGCGGCTCGAAGACCGCCTCGGCCGCGTACCGCTCGAACGGGATCCCGGCGGCCTTGGCCAGGGTGTCGGCGAGCACGTCGAACCCGGCGTTGGAGTACAGCCGCCGGGTCCCGGGCTCGGCCATCGCCCGGTGCTCGTCGAAGGCCAGGCCCGAGGTGTGGGCGAGCAGGTGACGGACCGTCGAGCCGGCCGGACCGGCCGGGTCGTCCAGCTCGAAGACGCCCTCCTCCACGGCGACCAGCGCCGCGTAGGCGGTCAGCGGCTTGGTCACCGACGCCAGCTGGAAGCGGTGCTGCTGCGGCCCGTGCGCGCCCAGCAGTGCGCCGTCCGCGCCCCGTACCACCGCCACGGCCGCCGTCCCGACCGGCCAGTCCTCGATCATCCGCAAGCTCTCCATGGCAGGAACTGTAACCGGGTACCGCGGAGACCCGTCCGGGCTGCCGGCTTGCTTGGAGTGCACTCCAACTCGATAGCGTCGAGGACACCACGCCGCACCACCCGGGGGAGCCGACATGAGCGCCGTGCCAGCCCAGCAGTTGCCTGCCCAGCAGGTTCCGGCCCGACCGTCGCCGGTCCGGGAGTCGCCGGCTCGCCAGTCGCCGGTCCGGGAGTCGCCGACGGAGCAGGTGACCGCGGTCGAGCCCGCCCGCCGCCCCGTCGACCGGGTCCGGGAGGCCTGCGAGGCCGGCCCCGGGGAGGCGCCCGCCACGCCCGGCGGCTCCTCGCTGCGCCACGCCATCAGCGAGGTGGCCGCCCGCACCGGGCTGACCACCCACACCCTGCGCTGGTACGAGCGCATCGGCCTGCTCGACCCGGTGGACCGCTCGCACGCCGGGCGCCGCCTCTACAGCGACGATGACCTGGCCCGGTTGGCCTTCCTCGGCCGGCTGCGGCTGACCGGCATGCCGGTGGCGGACATGCTCCGCTACGTCGAGCTGGTCCGGGAGGGCGACCACACCATCGAGGGCCGGCGCGAGCTGCTGGTCGCGCACCGCGAGGAGGTCCGGCAGAAGATCGCCGACCTGCACGCGACCCTCGCCGTCCTCGACTACAAGATCGACCGCTACTCAGGGAAGAAGGCGCAGAGCCAATGAGCACCAGCCAGTCGACGTCCACCCTCCCCGCCGTCCGGCTCGGCACCGACGGGCCGCTGGTCGGCGTCCAGGGCCTCGGATGCATGGGGATGAGCGAGTTCTACGGCCCCACCGACACCACCGAGGCGCTGGCCACCCTGGAGGCCGCGCTGGCGGCCGGGGTCACCATGTTCGACACCGCCGACGTCTACGGCTCGGGGCACAACGAGGAGCTGGTCGGCCCCTTCGTCCGGGCCCACCGCGACCAGGTGGTGCTGGCCACCAAGTTCGCGATCGAGCGCCGGGCGGACGACCCGCACTACCGCGGGGTCCGCAACGACCCGGCCTACGTGCGCACCGCGGTGGACGCCTCGCTGCGCCGCCTGGGCATCGAGACGATCGACCTCTACTACATGCACCGGCGCGACCCGCAGGTGCCGCTGGCCGAGTCGGTGGGCGCGATGGCCGAGCTGGTGCAGGCCGGCAAGGTGCGCCACCTGGGGCTGTCCGAGGTGACCGGCGCCGAGCTGCGCGAGGCCCACGCGGTGCACCCGATCGCCGCGGTGCAGCAGGAGTGGTCGCTCTTCTCCCGTGACGTGGAGGTCAGCCTGGTCGGCGCGGCCGCCGAGCTGGGCGTCGCCCTGGTGCCCTACTCGCCGCTCGGCCGCGGCTTCCTGACCGGCAGCTTCGCCAGCGCCGAGGAGCTGGCCGAGGACGACTTCCGCCGCCACCAGCCGCGCTTCAACGGCGACAACGCGGCCGCCAACGCCGCGCTGATCGCCCCGATCCGGCAGCTCGCCGCCGAGCGCGGGGTGACGCCCGCTCAGGTCGCCCTCGCCTGGGTCCACCAGCGTGCCGCGGTGCACGGCCTGACGGTGGTTCCGATCCCCGGCACCCGCAAGCGCACCCGGCTGGCCGAGAACACCGCGGCCGCCGGGCTGCAGCTGACCGAGGCGGAACTGGCGGTGCTGGAGCCGCTGGCCGACGAGGTCGCGGGCACCCGGTACCCGAACATGACCACCGCCACCGCAGTCGGCCGCGAGTAGCCACCGGCCGGTCGCTACGCTGGCGCGGTGACCGAGAAGCTGACCCTACGCTCCCGTGCCGTGCTGGAACCGCTGTTGCACCCGGGGGAGCGCCTGTTGGACGTGGCCGCCGGCTACCCGGTGGCGGGGGCCACGGGGGTGGGGCACGGGCCGTCGGCCAGGGTCGGCAACGCGATCTCGCGGATCGGCGCGGTCAGCGGTGGGCAGACCTCGCTGGCGGCCGGGTTCCCGGTGCGGATCCCGGAGAGCCAGAAGCTGCTGGCGGTGACCGACCGGCGGGTGCTGTACGTCGGCGGGAAGGCCGACTTCCGCACCCCCGGGCGGATCGCCTGGGAGCTGCCCCGGGAGTTCGTGACCCGGGTCGAGCGGCGACCGCGGACGCAGCTCATGGCCCGGTTCCGGCTGCACTTCGCGGACGGCTCGGCGGTCTCGATCCTGACCCTGCGCCGGGCCGCGATCGAGACCCTGGCCGCGGCGCTGGCCACCCCGGCCGCCGCCGCACCGCAGGACGCCGTGCGGTGGGCCTGCCTCCCGCAGGACGCCGCACCGCCGTGGGGTGCGACGCCGTGGGGTGCGGCACCGGACGACGCGGCCCGGTAGCCGGCCTCAGCCGTTGCGGTAGACCACGGCCTGGTAGTCGCCGAGCGCGATCGCCGCGAAGTTGAACAGGCTGGTGGTGCCGGGCGCGAAGTACCCCACGTGCCCGGCGGCGCCGGCCGAGGAGATCTGCTCGGCACCGAAGTCCGAGCCGGTCGGGTCGGCGCCGTGGCCGAGGCCGCCGACCTCCACGTACGGCACGTCGCCGATCCAGTCGCTGGGGTTGCGGGTGGCCCACAGGTGGACCCCGGTACCCAGCTCGTCGGCGTTCTGCACGCCCATGCCCGGGCTGCCCAGCACCACCATGTCGGTGGTCGGGCCGTGCAGCAGCGGGGCCACGGTGCCGCAGACCACGGTGCCGTAGGAGTGGCAGACCAGGGTCGGCGGGGCCGCCGGGGCGCTGGTCTGCTTCAGGCCCTCCAGCAGCCGGTACAGCCGCGGCGCGCCGGCCTGGGCGAGCCGGGCGGTGGCCGCGTCCGGGCCGAGGCCGACCGGGGTGACGTAGCCGGTCCAGGCGATCACCGCGGTGCTGGTGTCCGGCGCCAGCTGCTGCTCCTTGGCCTGCAGCGCCCGGGCCATCCCGGCCGGCGAGCGCAGCGGGTCGTCGGCCCGGTCGTGGTGGCCGAGGTCGGTGTCCGAGCCGGGCACGATCACCGAGACCCGCTGGGCGGTCGCCAGGTCGCCGAAGACCTCGGTGACCAGGCCGCGCCCGCGCGGGTCGAAGGCCAGGATCTGCCGGCCGGGGCGCAGCAGCGCCTGGCAGTCGTTGGCCCGGGAGACGGCGAGCGCGTGGGTGGTGGCGTCGACCTTGGGGTCGGCGGCGACGGCCTTGGCCCGGGCCACCTCGTCGAGCAGGGCCAGCCGGTTGGCCCGGTAGCGCAGCTGCAGCGGGGCGCCGTCCAGGTTGCCGACCACCAGCGGGTAGGCCTGCACCAGGCGGTCCTGCTGCGCCGCGCCGAGCGAGGCGAAGAAGGCGGCCACCGTGGTGGCGTCGGCGGTGGCCGGGTCGGGCAGGTCCGTGCCCAGCGAGTGGTCGTGCGTCCACGCCTCGGAGCCGGCCGGCGGCGTGGTGATGGCCACCTGCTCGTTGGAGGCGGCGGCCTGGGCCGCGGCCGCTCCGGCGTCGGCCAGCACCGCGCACGCGGCGAACGCCCCGATCAACGCGCGCTTCAGGCGCCTGCGCCGCATCGCGTCAACTCCCCTGGGTGGTACGTCGGACAACGTTCAGTCGGCCAGCGTATTAGGTCTCGGGGAGTGCTGGAGCCGCCCCAAACTGTGGGTTGGGTCACAGTGACCGGCTGTCGCCCGTTTCGTTGCCCCGCCAGTCGCCGGTCAACGCCGGTCCGAGCTGGTCGAGATGACGCTCGATCACGGCAATCATCGCCTCCGGCCCGTCATCCTCCGGGGTGTCCACCGCGCTGCTGGTCCAGGCCAGGTGGGCCGAGCGGACCACCGCGCCGAAGACCGCCGCCAGCAGCCGGGGCCGCAGGTCCAGGGCCGGGTCCACGCCCTCGCGGGCGGCCAGCACCTCGGCCACTCGGCGCTCCTGGTCGGCCGACCGGCGCAGGTGGGCGGCGAGCAGGGTGGGGGTGGACTCGATCAGCTGGATCAGTTCCAGCGCGGCGGTGACCCCGCGGGTGCCGCCGGTGCGGGCCGGGCTCAGGTCGCGCCAGGACTCGCCGATCGCCGCCCGCAGCGCGGTCAGCGGGTTCTCCGCGGCCGGGCGGGCCTGCAGCCGGCCGATGAAGTACTCCTCGGCGTCGGCCAGCACCGCGAGGGCGGCCTCCTCCTTGCCTGCGAAGTAGCGGAAGAAGGTCCGCTGCGAGACGTCCACGGCGGCGGCGATCTCGTCGACGGTGGTGTCGGCGTAGCCCTGGCCGAGGAAGAGCCGGTGGGCGGCGTCCACCAGGGCGTCCCGGGTGCGCTGCTTCTTGCGTTCGCGCAGCCCCGGCGGCGGGGCGCCGCTGGGCGCCGGGTTTGGGGTGCCGGCAGAGGTGGCCATGCGGACACGATAGCGCGGGGGCGGCGGCGGGGCCGAGTTCAACTGGCAGTGACTGACAGAAGACATGGATTGCCTTCTGTCAGTTGCTGTCATAGCCTCGGAATCCGGTGGCGCCCGTGCGGCCGACGAGCTCGTGGGGACGGGCGGGGCCCGGGCGCCACCCGACTCGCGGGCCGCCCCGGACGCCGTTCAGCGGGTCGGACGCCGTTCAGCGGGTCGGGCGCAGCTCCGCCGCCGCCTCGCGCAGCACGCGGGCGCGCTCCTCGCGCTCCAGGTCCGGGAAGTAGTCCAGCAGCCGGCCGGCCGCCTCGGTGGGGGTGAGGTGGACCTCCTGCAGCAACCAACGGGCGCGGTCCAGGATCCGTCTGTCGTCCATGGGGCGATCATCGCCGGGCGCGCGCCCGGCGGCGCGCCGTACTGCGCCGGTCGGGGCCGGCGGCCGGTGCCCGGGATCCCGTGGCCCCCGAGCACCGCTGCCGAGCACCGCTCCCGGGCACCACGACGGCCGAGGGCCGGCTCCCCAGGGGGAACCGGCCCTCGGCCGTCGCGCGGCGCCTCGGCGCCGCAGCAGCTCGGTCGGACGACCTCAGGCGTCGCCGCCCGCCGCGCCCGGGTCGGCGGCGGCCACGTCCAGCAGCTGGTAGCGGTCGATCGCCTCCTTCAGCGCGGAGCGGTCGATCTTGCCCTGCTTGGCGAGCTCGGTCAGCACGCCCAGCACCACCGACTGCGCGTCGATGTGGAAGAACCGGCGGGCCGCACCGCGGGTGTCGGCGAAGCCGAAGCCGTCCGCACCCAGCGACTGCCACGCACCGGGCACCCAGCGCGCGATCTGGTCCGGCACCGCGCGCATCCAGTCGGAGACCGCGACGAACGGGCCCTCCTGGCCGGTGAGCTTCTCCGTCACGTACGGCACCCGCTGCGGCTCCTCGGGGTGCAGCAGGTTGAACCGCTCGGCCTCGATCGCGTCGCGCCGCAGCTCGTTCCAGGAGGTCGCGGACCAGACGTCGGCCTTGACGTTCCACTCCGCGGCCAGGATCCGCTGGGCCTCCAGCGCCCACGGCACGGCCACGCCGGAGGCGAGGATCTGCGCCGGGATCTGGCCCGCGGTGGCGGGCGCGTACTTGTGCAGACCCTTGAGGATGCCCTCGACGTCGACGTTCTCGGGCTCGGCCGGCATCTGGATCGGCTCGTTGTAGACCGTCATGTAGTAGAAGACGTCCTCGCCGTGCGGGTGCTCGGCGGAGGAGCCGTACATGCGGCGCAGGCCGTCCTGGACGATGTGCGCGATCTCGAAGCCGTAGGCCGGGTCGTAGGCGACGACGGCCGGGTTGGTCGAGGCCAGCAGGTGAGAGTGGCCGTCGGCGTGCTGCAGGCCCTCACCGGTCAGCGTGGTGCGACCGGCGGTGGCGCCGAGCACGAAGCCGCGGGCCAGCTGGTCGGCCATCTGCCAGAACTGGTCACCGGTGCGCTGGAACCCGAACATCGAGTAGAAGACGTAGACCGGGATCAGCGGCTCGCCGTGGGTGGCGTAGGAGGAGCCGGCGGCGATCAGCGAGGCGGTGCAGCCCGCCTCGGAGATGCCGTCGTGCAGCATCTGGCCGGTCGGCGACTCCTTGTAGGCCAGCAGCAGCTCGCGGTCGACCGACTCGTAGGTCTGGCCGAGCGGGTTGTAGATCTTGGCCGACGGGAAGAGCGAGTCCATGCCGAAGGTGCGGTACTCGTCGGGCGCGATCGGCACGAAGCGGTTGCCGATGCCCTTGTCCCGCATCAGGTCCTTGAGCAGGCGGACGAACGCCATGGTGGTGGCGATGGTCTGCTGGCCGGAACCCTTCTTGACCGCCTTGTACGCGTCCTCGCCGGGCAGCTCCAGCGGACGCGGGCGCACCTTGCGGGTCGGCACGTAGCCGCCCAGCTCCTGGCGCCGGTCGTGCATGTACTGGATCTCCTCCGAGTCCCGACCCGGGTGGTAGTAGGGCGGGTAGCCCTCCTCCAGCTGCTTGTCGGTGATCGGGATGTGCAGCCGGTCGCGGAACCGCTTGAGGTCCTCGACGGTCAGCTTCTTCATCTGGTGGGTGGCGTTGCGGCCCTCGAAGTTGGGGCCCAGCGTCCAGCCCTTGACGGTCTGCGCCAGGATGACGGTCGGCTGGCCCTTGTGCTCGCGGGCCGCCTTGAACGCCGAGTAGACCTTGCGGTGGTCGTGGCCGCCGCGACCCAGGTGCTGGATCTGCTGGTCGGTCATCTCCTCGACCATCTTGCGCAGCCGCAGGTCGCCGCCGAAGAAGTGCTCGCGGATGTACGCGCCCGACTCGGTGGCGTAGGTCTGGAACTGGCCGTCCGGGGTGGTGTTCAGCTTCTCGACCAGGACGCCGTCGCGGTCCTGGGCCAGCAGCGGGTCCCAGGTGCGGTCCCAGATCAGCTTGATCACGTTCCAGCCGGCACCGCGGAAGACCGACTCGAGCTCCTGGATGATCTTGCCGTTGCCGCGCACCGGGCCGTCCAGGCGCTGCAGGTTGCAGTTGACCACGAAGGTCAGGTTGTCCAGGCCCTCGCGCGCGGCCAGGGTCAGCTGGCCCAGCGACTCCGGCTCGTCCATCTCGCCGTCGCCGAGGAAGGCGTACACCTGCGAGTCGGAGGTGTCCTTGATGCCGCGGTGCTCCAGGTAGCGGTTCATCCGGGCCTGGTAGATCGCGCCGAGCGGGCCGAGGCCCATCGAGACGGTCGGGAACTCCCAGAAGTCCGGCATCAGGCGCGGGTGCGGGTAGCTGGACAGGCCGTACGGGGCCTTCGACTTCTCCTGGCGGAAGGAGTCCAGCTGCTGCTCGGAGAGTCGGTCCAGCAGGAAGGCGCGGGCGTAGATGCCGGGGGACGCGTGGCCCTGGAAGAAGACCTGGTCACCGGACTCGCCGTCGGCGTCCTTGCCGCGGAAGAAGTAGTTGAAGCCGACGTCGTAGAGCGACGCGGAGGAGGCGAAGGTGGCGATGTGCCCGCCGACGCCGATGCCCGGGCGCTGGGCGCGGGAGACCATCACGGCCGCGTTCCAGCGGGTCGCGTTCAGGACCTTGCGCTCGATCTCCTCGTTGCCGGGGAAGAACGGCTCGTCCTTGGTGGCGATCGTGTTGACGTAGTCCGTGCTGCGCATCTCGGGCACGGCGACACGCTTCTCGCGGGCGCGCTCGATCAGCCGGAGCATCAGGTAGCGAGCACGCTCGCGCCCCCGCTCGTCAATGGCCGCGTCGAGCGACTCCAGCCATTCCGCGGTCTCCTCGGGATCGAAGTCCGGGACCTGACTCGGAAGGCCGCCAATGATGATCGGGTTGCGATCTGATCCGGAAGCCACGCTGTTCCTTCACTGTCGGTCGAAACTGAGGTGTGTCGCGCCGCCTCCATCGTGTACCGCGACTCGGAGATCCGTCATCTCTACCGATCGGTAACCGTCGCGCCTGGTGGGCGAGCCGGTCAGGTGGGGCCCGGACGGCGTCATCGCCGTCGCCGGGCGTCCACCGGGTGTTACGAAGAGGTGGTCCGACCTGATGTGCCCGGATCGCTCCGGGCTCCCCGCTCGCCCGCTGGCGGCCGGTCGGGGTGAGGGCCAACAGGAGACTGTACGCCCGTGATCGTGTTGCTCTCGAATGCCGTTCGCATCGCGGGCACGGGGCTGGACGAGCCTGCCTGGACCGTCGGCGGCCGAGTGGCATCCGCAGCATGGGCGAACGATCCGCAAAAGGGCAAATCGGTGTGATTCCCGGCACAGGACTCGGCGTGTCTTGCTACGACACGTCAACCTTTGGGTGGGATCGGGGGTCGGGTACTTGCGCGAACCGCCGCTCCCGTGTGGACTACGGCCACAGCCTTGGCACCGACGCCAGGCCGAATACTGGAGGTTATTCCCGTGAGCGCGACCGCGGACCCCGCGGACAAGTCCAACCCGGCCTCGAAGCTGGGCTTCGAGCCCGGCCAGATCGTCCAGGAGATCGGGTTCGACGAAGACACCGACCAGGAGCTCCGCGAGGGAATCGAGGAGATCACCGGTGAGGAGCTCGTCGACGAGGACTACGACGACGTCGCCGACGCCGTCCTGCTGTGGCACCGCGAGGAGGACGGGGACCTCACCGATGCCCTCGTCGACACTCTGGAGTACCTGGCCGAGGGCGGCGTGGTCTGGCTGCTGACCCCGAAGAAGGGCCGTGACGGCTACGTGGAGTCGCACGAGATCGCCGACGCGGCGAAGACCGCCGGGCTCTCCCAGACCAGCTCGATCTCGGTGGCCAAGGACTGGGCCGGCACCAAGCTGGCCACGCCGAAGGCGGCGAAGTCCGGCAAGCGCTGACGGCAGCCCGCTCCGCTTGCACCGGACCCCGCTGGAGGAACCTCCAGTGGGGTCCGGCTGCTTTCCGGCCCCCGGTTGTGGCCACCGCCGGGGGTCCTGTTCGCTTGCGGCGAAACCGGTGCCGAAACTCCCCCGAAGGGACCTGCGCCGTCACCCGTCCGGCCGAATTCGGCGTGTCGGATGCGAGGATGAGCCCGCCGCGCGCACGCACCGTGCCCGCAGCCTCAGACGCGCTCAGAAAGGTCCCAACCATGGCCATCGAGGTCGGTACCCAGGCTCCGGACTTCGAGCTGAAGAACCAGCACGGCGAGCTGGTCAAGCTCTCCGACTTCCGGGGCGAGAAGAACGTCGTCCTGGTCTTCTACCCGTTCGCCTTCACCGGTGTCTGCACCGGCGAGGTCTGCGCGATCCAGAAGGAGCTGCCGCGCCTGCAGAACGACGACGTGCAGGTCCTCGCGGTCTCCAACGACTCGCCGTTCACCCTGCGCGTCTTCGCCGACCAGGAGGGCCTGGAGTACCCGCTGCTGTCGGACTTCTGGCCGCACGGTGCGGTCTCCACCGCCTACGGCGTCTTCGACCCGGAGAAGGGCTGCGCGGTGCGCGGCACCTTCGTGATCGACAAGTCCGGCGTGGTGCGCTGGTCGATCGTCAACGGCCTGCCTGACGCCCGCGACGAGCAGGAGTACCTGAAGGCGCTCGGCGCGCTCTGAGCCCCGCTGCCGGCCCGCCAGGGGCCGGCCCGGGCGGCCCGGTGCGGGCGGGGATCGGTGGGCGGCTGCGGCCGCCGCGCGGGAATCCCCGGCCACGCCGGGCCGCTTCGCGTTCCGGCCGGGAACCCGGTACTACGATCTGGCCGTTGACTGGAGCAGGGGCCCGGACGCCGGGCTGCTGGCCACATGCCGAGGCGCCGCAGGTGCCTCCCACATCCTGGAGGAAGTTGTGGGTGTCAGCCTGAGCAAGGGCGGCAACGTCTCGCTCACCAAGGAGGCCCCGGGCCTGACCGCGGTGCTGGTCGCGCTCGGTTGGGACGCTCGTACCACCACCGGCGCCGAGTTCGACCTGGACGCGAGCGCGCTGCTCTGCACCGAGCAGGGCAAGGTCGCCAAGGACAGCGACTTCGTCTTCTTCAACAACCTGAAGAGCCCGGACGGTTCGGTCGAGCACACCGGCGACAACCTCACCGGCGAGGGCGAGGGCGACGACGAGGTGATCAAGGTCGACCTGACCGCCGTGCCGCTCGGCACCGCGAAGATCGTCTTCCCGGTCTCGATCTACGAGGCCGAGACCCGGGGGCAGAACTTCGGCCAGGTCCGCAACGCCTACATCCGGGTGGTCAACCAGGTCGGCGGCCAGGAGATCGCCCGCTACGACCTCAGCGAGGACGCCTCGACCGAGACCGCGATGGTCTTCGGCGAGCTCTACCGCAACGGGACCGAGTGGAAGTTCCGCGCCATCGGCCAGGGCTACGCCTCCGGCCTGCGCGGCATCGCGCAGGACTTCGGCGTCAACGTCTGACCGACCACCGCCTCACGCGTGACCAGCGGGCGAGCAGCCCGCCGGCCCGCCCGCGCGGACCCCGAGGAGCCCTGGTCGCCGCAATCGGCGACCGGGGCTCCGTCGTGTCCGGCGGGCCCGCGGCGTCCTGTCTTCGGGGCCCCGAACACCGGGCCGACCGGCAGCCCAGGGCCTTGATAGGTTCCAAGTTCAGGATGTTCAGTGGGCGGTCCGGAACCGTTCGCGGGCGCGAGGGCGTACATCTGGTCTTCGGCCCTTCTCACCGCGCCGGACGGTGCGGACCGCCAGGGAGTGGGAGGAAAGACGACGATGAGTGTCACGCTCGCCAAGGGCGGCAATGTCTCGTTGAGCAAGGCCGCGCCGGGCCTGACCCAGGTTCAGATCGGCCTGGGCTGGGACGCCCGGTCCACCACCGGTGCGCCCTTCGACCTCGACGCGAGCGCGCTGCTCTGCACGGGCGGCCGGGTGATCGGCGACGAGTACTTCGTCTTCTACAACAACCTCAAGAGCCCCGAGGGCTCGGTGGAGCACCTGGGGGACAACCTGGTCGGTGGCCAGGAGGGCGACGAGGGCGACGAGGAGGTGATCCTGGTCAACCTGGACCTGGTCCCCGCGCAGGTCGACAAGGTGGTCTTCCCGGTCTCCATCTACGACGCGGACAGCCGGCTGCAGAGCTTCGGCCAGGTGCGCAACGCCTACATCCGGGTGGTCAACCAGCTGGGCGGCCAGGAGATCGCCCGCTACGACCTCACCGAGGACGCCTCCACCGAGACCGCGATGATCTTCGGGGAGCTCTACCGGTACCAGGGCGAGTGGAAGTTCCGGGCGGTGGGCCAGGGCTACGCCTCCGGACTGCGCGGGATTGCCCTCGATTTTGGAGTAAACGTACAGTAAAGGCACCGTCAAATCCTCGGCGCGCCATGTCACCGAAAGGTAGTAACACCGTGTTCCTCCGAACTTTCGGATGGTCCTTCGCGACCACGATCGCCGGGTTGGTCGCGGCCGGGCTGATCTGGGGCGCCGAGGGCTTCGGCGTGGTGCTCATCCTGGCGGTCCTGGAGATCTCGCTCTCCTTCGACAACGCCGTGGTCAACGCGACCGTGCTCAAGCGGATGAATCCGTTCTGGCAGAAGATCTTCCTGACCGTCGGCGTGCTGATCGCGGTCTTCGGCATGCGGCTGCTCTTCCCGCTGCTGGTGGTGGGCCTGACCGCGCACATCGGGCCGAGCACCGTGATCGACCTGGCCCTCAACTCCGGCCACACGTACCACGGGCTGACCTACGCCCAGCACCTGGAGGCGGCCAACCCGGCGATCGCCGCCTTCGGCGGGATCTTCCTGCTGATGATCTTCCTCGACTTCGTGCTGGACGAGAAGGACTTCCACTGGCTGCGCTGGATCGAGCGCCCGCTGGAGCGGATCGGCCGGCTGGAGGCGCTCTCCTCGGTGATCGCGCTGGGCTCGCTCGCCCTCGCGGCCCGGTTCTTCGCCGGCTCGCACGCCGAAACGGTCCTGCTCGCGGGCCTGCTCGGGCTGGCGACCTACCTCGCGGTGAACGGGCTCTCCGGGGTCTTCGAGTCGAGCCTGGAGGACGCCGAGGAGGATGACGAGGACGCCGACGAGGGCGCCGAAGGGGAGGCGGCCGTGGCCGTGGCCCGTTCCGGCGCCTGCGCGCTGCAGGTGGCCGGAAAGGCCGCCTTCTTCCTCTTCCTCTACCTGGAGGTGCTGGACGCCTCCTTCTCCTTCGACGGCGTGGTCGGCGCCTTCGCCATCTCCAACGACGTCTTCCAGATCACCCTGGGCCTGGGCATCGGCGCGATGTACATCCGCTCGCTGACGGTCTTCCTGGTCCGCAAGGGCACCCTGGACGACTACGTCTACCTGGAGCACGGCGCCCACTACGCGATCGGCGCGCTGGCCGCGATCCTGTTGATCTCGATCGAGTACAAGATCCCGGAGATCGTCACCGGCCTGATCGGGGTGGCCTTCATCGGGGCCGCGCTGGGCTCCTCGATGCTGCGCAACCGGCAGCTCGCCCGGCACGAGCTGCCGGCGCCGGACGTGGTGGAGGCCGGCCGCCACTAGGGCGGGCGGCACCTGGGCGGGCAAGCCCATGGGGGTGCCGCACATGGGGGCGGAAGACGGCCGCGGGGGGGGGGGGGGGGGGGGAAAAAAAAAAAAAAAAAAAACAAAAAAACAAAACCAGAACACAAAACAACAAAACCACAAAAACAACGCAAAAAAACAAA
>NZ_JBNQTI010000091.1:0-21060 GCF_050325825.1 Kitasatospora sp. LaBMicrA B282 | reverse complement strand
GGGGGGGGGGGAGGGGGGGGGGGGGGGTGGGGTAACAGAAAAACTAACCCCCCACGGCCGTGTGTGCCGGGCGGCGATCAGCCCAGGCCGATCAGTCGAGGCCGATCAGTCGAGGCCGATCGGCCGAGGCCGTCAGCCCAGGCGCTTCTCCATCGCGCGCAGCTTGCGCTCCAGCGAGTCGAAGGGGGAGTCCAGCTTCGGCAGCGCCAGGGTGTCGTCCTCGGTGGTCAGGTCGACGCTCTCCCGGGACCCCTTCTCGAAGAGGCTCTCGCCGCGGGTGCTGCTGCCGGTGCTGCGGCGCGGGGCGGCCGACAGGGCGGCCGGCTCCAGCGCGGACGGACCGACCTTGGCCATCGGGTCGGCCGACTCGGCTAGGGCAGGCTCCGTAGCGGTCTGGCCGTCGCCGGCGGTCAGTGCGGGCAGCTGGCGCCCGCCACGGCTACGGCCCAGCATGCTGCCGCGGGAGATCGCCTTCAGCTCGGCCCGCTCGCGCCGGTCGGCGGTGCGCGCCTGCAGCTTGGCGTCCTGCTTGGCCTGCCGCTCCTCGCGGACCTCCTCGACCGCCTCGTCCAGGCTGCGGACGTTCTCCAGCAGCATCAGCGACCAGGCCGCGTAGGTCTCCCGCGGGGCGCGCAGCCAGCGCACGATCCGGATCTGCGGCAGCGGGCGGGGAATCAGCCCCTGCTCGCGCAGCGCCGCGCGCCGGGTCTGCTTCAGTGCGCGGTCGAAGAGGATGGCCGCCGAGATCGACATGCCGGAGAAGAACTGCGGGGCACCGTCGTGGCCGCCGCCGCGCGGGGCGTGCACCCAGTTGAACCAGGCCGAGGCGACCGCGAAGACCCAGACCAGCAGGCGGGAGCCGAGCGCGGCGTCACCGTGGCTGGCCTCGCGCACCGCGAGCACCGAGCAGAACATGGCGGCGCCGTCCAGGCCGAACGGGACCAGGTACTCCCAGCCGTGCGAGAGACCCAGGTTCTGGGTGCCGAAGCCGACCAGACCGTGGAAGGAGAGCGCGGCGGCGACCCCGGCGCAGACGAAGAGCAACACGTACGAGGCGATCCCGTACAACGTCTCCTTGCGGCGGCGGCGCTCCTCGCTCCGCTCCCAGGAGTCCTCGTTCTTCGCCTCGGCCTTGACGCTCTTCACGCGCAGGGTGGCCACCAGGATGGCTATGAGCAGCAGGGCGGCGCCGCCGATGACGGCCCACACCAGCTGAGTGGAGGATGACATTGCGAGGTTGGCCTCTGCTTTCCGCGGTCGGGCGGGAGTGGACGGTCCCCTGCAACCGATGGTCGAGGATGCGACGGATGGTCAGGCGAGGGACACCAGTGCGGCTAGACGATATCGCGTCCGAGGCGGCCGCATGGTACGGGAGTCCGGTTCGCCCGACCATCCGCCGCGCGGGTGGTGCTGACCAGGCGTCCGACCGGACGGTGTCTCAGGCCCGGTGCTGGGTATGGACCGCAGTGCAGAATGGTGCGTCAGTGTGCGCACCTCACCGTGCGCACCCGGTGCGCGCCCGGTGGTGTGCGCACGTCCGGGGCCGCGGTGTGCGGGCCGGAGCGGGTCGGGGCAGGCGTCGCGCGGCGGCTGCCGAGGAGGCGTCAGAACGGCGCCGGGCTGGGGGCAATCGGTATGGCCACGATCTGGGAGTACCTGCGGGGCGAGCGGAACATGCCCGAGATGATGTCTTCCCAGGTGGGCAAGGTGACGCTGACCAAGTCGCGGCCGCAGTACGCGATCACCTCGGAAGGGCCGACCACCGGCACCCTCTTCGTCAACCTGCACTGGACCTCGCGACTGGTCTCCGGCTCGCAGGGCGCGCTGCGCCGCAAGCTGCTCCAGCCGCGGTTGCTGCGCCCGGCCGAGACCGAGGCCTCCCAGGGCGGCGCCGAGAACGTGGACCTCGACCTGGCCTGCATGTACGAGCTGACCGACGGCACCCGGGGCGTGGTGCAGCCGCTCGGCAAGTTCTTCGGCGACCTGCAGCACCCGCCGTACATCAAGCTCAGCGGCGACGACAAGTACGGGGCGCCGTCCGGCGAGACCATGTACATCAACATGGAGAAGAAGGACCAGTTCAAGCGGCTGCTGATCTTCGTCTACATCTACGACGGCACCCCGGCCTTCGACCAGACGCACGCCCAGATCCAGATCGTGCCGCCGTCCGGCCCGCGGCTGGAGATCAACCTGGACGAGCGTGCCGCGGCGGCCCGCTCCTGCGCGGTGGTGCTGATCGAGAACCGCGGCGGGCAGCTGATGGCCCGCCGCGAGGTGCGGTACGTGCACGGGTTCCAGTCGGACCTGGACCGGCTCTACGGCTTCGGGATGCAGTGGCAGCGGGGGTACAAGGAGGACTGACGGTCCGGTCGGGCCCTGCGGGTGCTCAGCGCGGCTGGAACTGCGGGCCCTGGGGCGGCAGCGCGAAGTCGGGGTCGAGCGGCGGCGCGGGCGGCTGCGGGGCGGCCGGCGGGTAGCCGTAGGCCTGCTGGGGGTAGCCGTAACCCTGCTGCTGCGGGTACCCGTAGCCGGGGGCGGGCTGCGGCTGCGGGGTCGGGTAGGCCGGCGGGGCGGCCGCGGCCGGGGGGTAGCCGTAGGTCGGGGCCGGCGCGGGCGGAACGGGTGCGGCCGGGGGAGCGGCCGGCGGTGGCGGGGTGGGCACCGTGGGCGGGGTGCTGGGGCGGGCCGGCGCCACGGTGGGCGGCTGGGCGGGCGGGGGCGGCGGCTGTGCGGGCGCCTGGGGGGCCTGGGGCTGCTGCTGGGGCGGGGTGAGGGTGTAGGTGCCGGGCTCCGCGGCGTGCGGGGAGGCCGGGGCGGTGGCGGGCGGCACCGGTACGGCGACCGACGGGCTCGCGGGCTCGTCGTCGACCGTGATCCCGAAGTCGGTGGCCAGCCCGCCGAGTCCGGAGGCGTAGCCCTGGCCGACCGCGCGCAGCTTCCAGCCGCCGTCGCGCCGGTAGAGCTCGGCGCAGACCAGGGCCGAGACCGCCTCGACGTCGTCCACCGGGAACTCGGCCAGCGGCTCGGCGCCGGCGGGCGCGGCCGCGTCGTACAGCAGCACGCGCAGCCGCGACACCGCGCGGAACCCGCCCTCCTCGGCGGAGCCGGCCAGCACCACCCGGTCGATGTCGAGCGGCAGCTTGGCCAGGTCCACCTCGATGGTGTCGACGACCTCCGCGCTGCCCGGCACCTTCTGCTTGGGCAGGTGCCGCACCACGCCCGAGGGGTGCCGCGGCTGGTTGTAGAAGACGAAGTCGGCGTCGGACCGGACCCGGCCGTGCGCGGTCAGCAGCAGGGCGGAGGCGTCCACGTCCGGCGCTCCCGGCACCGCGTGCCAGCGCAGCACGGCGCGGATCGCCGCCGCGGCCAGCGAGATGTTGGCGCCCTTCGCCATCACGTGCGTCATAACAGCCCATCCTGCCTGCTCGCCGTGGCTGCGGACAACGCGGGTGCAGCACTCCGGCAGCGGCCCTGGAACGGATCGCCGGGAAGTCGGCGGGCGGAGAATGACTGAAAACTTGCGTCATTGCGCAAGTAATTCGTGGGCTTAAATGTTCAGCGAATTCCATGCTCCGGTGGGTCACGGCGGAAAGGAATCGACCGTACGATGTCCGTCGAATCCGGAGTGAGCTGCGGTTTCGGCCGTGCTCCCGCCGGCTTCGCGGCGACGGGAAAAACCCGCGGGCCCGGCTTGGCCGGTCATGGCCCGCGGCCCCTCCGGCCTCGTCGGGACCTCTTGGAGAGTGCACTTTGCGCCATTTCGGCCAGCTCGGCGCGGACCAGCGTCGCCGGCTCTTCCACCGTGAACCGGCGCCGTTCGACCGCAGCGGACCCGCCCACCGGCTGGCCACCGCCCTGGGCGGCACCCTCTACCTGCCGGCCACCCGGCCCACCCTGGTCGCGGACGTCCGCAAGCAGGCGGCGCGCGGCGTGGTCTCGATGATCCTCTGCCTGGAGGACGCGATCGCCGACGCCGAGGTGGCGGCGGGGGCGGCCAACCTGGTCGCCGGGCTGCGCGAGCTCGCCCGCGGCGCCGGGGCGGCGGGGGCGGCGGAGCTGCCGCTGCTCTTCGTCCGGGTCCGGGCGCCGGAGCAGATCGGGGAACTGGTCCGGCGGCTCGGCGGTGCGGCGGCGCTGCTCAGCGGATTCGTGCTGCCCAAGTTCACCGCGCAGAACGGCGCGGCCTACCTGACGGCGCTCGCCACGGCCGAGCGCGCGTGCGGGCAGCGGCTGTTCGGGATGCCGGTGCTGGAGTCCCCGGAGCTGGCCCGGCTGGAGCAGCGGCAGGCCCAACTGCTGGGCGTGGCCGAGCTGCTGGCCGCCGCCCGGGAGCGGGTGCTGGCCGTCCGGCTCGGCGTCACCGACCTGTGCGCCGGCTACGGGCTGCGCCGGACCCCCGCGCTGACGGCCTACGACCTGGCCCCGGTGGCCGGGGTGATCGGCGATGTGGTCAACGTGCTCGGCCGGGCCGACGGGACCGGCTTCACGGTGACCGGTCCGGTGTGGGAGTACTTCGTGCGCGCCACCGACGGTGCCGATAGCGCCTACGCCACCGACGTTACCGAGGCCACCGACCGCGCCGACCGCGCCGAGCCGGCCGGGCTGCGCCGCGAGCTGGAACTCGACCGGGCCAACGGGCTGCTCGGCAAGACCTGCATCCACCCCAGCCAGGTGCCGGTGGTGCACGCGAGCTCGGTGGTCTCGCACGAGGAGTACCGCGATGCGTGCGTGGTGCTGGAGGGGGCCGGCGGGGTCGTGGGGTCGGTGTACCGGAACAAGATGAACGAGGCCAAACCGCACCGGGCTTGGGCGGAGCG
Source organism: Kitasatospora sp. LaBMicrA B282 (assembly GCF_050325825.1). Taxonomy (NCBI): domain Bacteria; kingdom Bacillati; phylum Actinomycetota; class Actinomycetes; order Kitasatosporales; family Streptomycetaceae; genus Kitasatospora; species Kitasatospora sp. LaBMicrA B282. Next base: position 16,243 of record NZ_JBNQTI010000091.1, on the reverse strand, counting down.
GGTGCTCCGGCGGGCCGAGGCGTTCGGGGTGGCCCGGCCGGGGGTGGGGTTCGCGGAGCTCTTCGCGGCGGCGGGGATTGTGGGGGCTGTGGGGGTTCCGGGTGCGGGTGCGGGTGCGGGTGCGGGTGCGGGCGCGGGTGTGGGCGTGGGGGCTGGTGCGGGCGTGGGTGCGGTGCGGCGGGACGGGGAGCTGAGCGGTGCGCGGTGACGGGGTGGGGAACGGCGAGTCGGGGGCGGGCGCGGTGCTGGGGACGGGGCGGTGGGTCGGGGAGCGGCTGGGGATCCGGGTGCGCGGGGAGGCCGAGCTGGGCGGGATGCTCGGGCTGGCCGTGCGCGACAACCCGAAGCGGGCCCAGCTGCTGGTCTCCTCGGTGCTCGGCAAGCACGTGCCGCAGCTGCCGTCGGTGGTCCACGGGACCGGCCGCCGGTTGGGTGCGGCGGTGCGCGCGCGGCTCGCGGTGGTGGGCGGGGCGGTGCCCGGCGGTTCGGTGGCGGGCGGCTCGGACGTGGGCGGCTCGGATGTGGACGGCTCGGTGGTGGTGCTCGGTTACGCCGAGACCGCCACCGCCCTCGGCCAGTGCGTCGCCGACGAACTCGCCGCGCCCTACCTGCACTCCACCCGCCGTCCGTTGGCCGGCCTGCCGCCGCTGGCCGGCTTCGCCGAGGAGCACTCGCACGCCGCCGCGCACCTGCTGCTGCCCGCCGACCCCGAACTCCTCGCCGCGGCCCGGACCGTGGTCCTGGTCGACGACGAACTGTCCACCGGCAGAACGGCGTTGAACACCATCGCGGTGCTGCACCGACAGCACCCGCGACCGCGGTACCTGATCGCCGCCCTGGTCGACCTGCGGGACGCCGCCGACCGGGAGCAACTGGTGGCGTCGGCCGCCGCGTTGGGCACCTCGATCGAGGTGGTCGTACTGGCCCGGGGCCGGGTGGAGCTGCCGCCGGGGAGCCGGGAGCGGGCGCAGCAGCTGGTGGCCCGGCTGCGGAGCGGCCTCGCCGCCGGTGCCATGGATGCTGGTGTCGGGGACGCCGCTGCCGTGGACGCCGCTGCCGTGGATGGTGGTGTCGGGGACGGCGGTGCGGTCGGTGGTGGGGAGGCGAGGGCGGAGCTGGTCAGGCTCGCGCTGCCCTGGCCGTCCGGGGTGCCGGAGAGCGGGCGGCACGGGTGCACCCCCGCGCAGCTGGCCCGGCTGGCGGCGGCGCTGCCCGAGCTGGGCCGGCGGCTGGCCAAGGAGCTGGCCGGCGGCGAGCGGCGGGTGCTGGTGCTTGGCTGCGAGGAGCTGATGTACGCGCCGCTGCGGCTGGCCGAGGCGCTGGAACGGGAGGTGGCGCCGGTCGAGGTCCGGTTCTCCAGCACCACCCGCTCGCCGGTGCTCGCGGTGGACGACCCCGGCTACCCGATCCGGACCCGGCTGGTCTTCGCCGCGCACGGCACCCCCGAGGAGGGGGCCGGGGAGCGGTACGCCTACAACGTGGCCCCCGGGCGGAGTGCCGGGGCGCGGTTCGACGCGATCGTGCTGGTGGTGGACGCCGCCGCCGACACGCCCGCCCTGCACGCCGGGGACGGGCTGCTCGCCCGGCTGCGCACGGTGACCGACCGGGTGGTGCTCGCCGTGCTGCCGGTGCACCGGCCGGTCGCGGCCCGCCCGCTGCACGGCCCGGAGTTCTCCAGCTACCGGGCACAGGAGGTGAGTTGGCTGCTCACCGACCTGTCGCCGGTGGCCCTGGAGGCGCCCACCGAGGAGCGCGAGGCGGCCGTCCAGTCGGGTGGCGCGCACTACGCCGAGTCGCTGCCGGTCGAGTACCAGCCGAGCCCCGACTACCAGGAACTCTTCCACCGCGCGCTGCGCGACTCGGCGCGGCGGATCGCGCTGGCCGTCGGCACCGTCGCCGAGACCCTGCTCCGCGAGCGCGGCCCCGACCTGGTGCTCGCCTCGCTGGCCCGGGCCGGTACCCCGGTCGGCATCCTGGTCCGCCGCTGGCTGGCCGCCGAGCACCGGATCGAGGTTCCGCACTACGCGCTCTCCATCATCCGCGGGCGCGGCGTCGACCAGGTCGCGCTGCGCTATCTGACGGAGCGTCATGATCCGTCGCAGGTCGTCTTCGTGGACGGCTGGACCGGCAAGGGGGCGATCGCCCGCGAGCTGGCCGCCGCGCTGGCCGGCACCCCGTTCGACCCCGAGCTCGCGGTGCTCGCCGACCCGGGCGGCTGCGTGCGGACCTTCGGCACCCGGGAGGACTTCCTGATCCCGTCCGCCTGCCTCAACTCCACGGTCTCCGGCCTGGTGTCGCGCACCGTGCTGCGCGCCGACCTGATCGGCCCGGAGGACTTCCACGGCGCCAAGTACTACCGGGAGCTGGCCGGCGCGGACGTCTCCACCGCCTTCCTGGACATCGTGGCCGACCACTTCCCGGCGGTCCGCGCGGCGGTGGCCGCGGCGGAGCCCCTGACGCCGGCCGAGCGCCGGCCGACCTGGGCCGGCTGGGCGGCGGTGGAGCGGATCAGCGCCGAGTACGGGATCGGTGAGGTCAACCTGGTCAAACCCGGGATCGGCGAGACCACCCGGGTGCTGCTGCGCCGGGTGCCCTGGCGGGTGCTGGCCCGGCGCGGGAGCGGGGCCGAGCTGGACCACGTCCGGTTGCTGGCCGCGCAGCGCGGGGTGCCGGTGGAGGAGGTGGCGGAACTGCCGTACGCATGTGTCGGCCTGATCCACCCGCGGTACACCAAGGGTGCCACCGGCGCCTCGGGGCGCTCGCTGTGAGGCAGCACCGGGCGGGTGAGGCAGCACCGGGCGCCGCGGGAGGGACGACGGACGTGATCGTGGCCAGTGACCTGGACCAGACGCTGATCTACTCCCAGCGGTCCGCCGAGCTGCCCTCCGACTCGCCCGCCCGGCTGCGGCTGGTGGAGCGGGACGACCAGGGCCAGCCGCTCTCCTACCTGACCGAGCGGGCGGCCGGGCTGCTCGCCGAACTGGCCGCGGCCGCGGTCTTCGTCCCGGTCACCACCCGGACGGTCGCCCAGTACCGCCGGGTCCGGCTGCCGGGAGCGGCCGGGGCGCCGGCCTTCGCCGTCTGCGCCAACGGCGGGCGGCTGCTGGTGGACGGGCGCCCGGACCCGGACTGGGACGCCGCCGTGGCCGCCCGACTGGCCGCCGCCGGCGCCCCGCTGGCCGAGGTGGCCGACCGGCTGTCCCGGTCCGTAGACCCCGACTGGCTGCTCAGGCGGCGGGTGGCCGAGGACCTGTTCTGCTACCTGGTGGTGGACCGCGCCGGGCTGCCGGAGGGCTGGCTCGCCGAGCTGACCGCCTGGTGCGCGGACCGGGGCTGGGGCGTCTCGCTCCAGGGCCGCAAGGTCTACGCGGTGCCGCGGGCGCTCACCAAGAGCGCGGCGGTCGCCGAGGTGGCCCGCCGGGTGGGCGGCGACCCGGCCGTGCTGGCTGCCGGGGACGCGCTGCTCGACGCCGACCTGCTGCTGGCGGCCGACCGCGGCTGGCGCCCCGGGCACGGCGAACTCGCGGAGCGGGGGTGGACCGGCCCGCGGGTCACGGCGCTGACGCGGCGCGGGGCGCTGGCGGGGGAGGAGATCCTGGCGGAGCTGCTGGCGGGGGCGCGGGGCGGGGTGACGCGTGCGGGGCGCGGGGCGGGGTGACGCGTGCGGGGTGACCTGCGACAGAGCAGGTCACCCTTCGTCGTGGGCCCCAGCCCTCCGGTAGGTCCCCGCATCCCTCCCGGGTCAGCCGCAGCAGCCCCCGCCGCAGCACCCGCCACCGCCGCCACCGGCCGGCGGCTGCGGGGCCGAGCCGCCGCTCGCGCCGGTGACGGCGACCGTGGAGAGCAGCTTCACGGTGTCGGTGTGACCCTGCGGGCAGACGGCCGGGTCGTTGGCCTGGGCCATGGCGCGGCGCAGTTCGAAGGTCGCGCCGCAGGAGCGGCAGCGGAAGTCGTAGCGTGGCATGTTCGCAGGGTACCCGTTCCGCTCCGCCCGGTCCCGGCCCGCGATCAGGGCGATCCGTGGCCCGCCCGGATCAGCCCGACCACCTCGGCGGCGGTCTGCCGCACCCCGTCCAGCTCGGTCAGGAAGTGCCAGTAGTCCGGGTGCGCCCCGGCCGCCGCCAACCCCTCGACCGCCCGGTCCAGCCGGCCGACCGCCGCGTCCAGCGGCCCGGCGTGCCGCGGATCCGGGACCTGCCGGCCGGCCATCGCCAGCCGCTGCGCGTCCCGGAGCGCGAACCGGGCCCGCTGGACCTCCGCCTGCGGGTCCCGTGCCGCCTCGTCGAGCCGCCGCAGCCGCTCGGCCACCGCCGCCACCGACCCGTCCGCGGTCTCCAGCAGCGCCCGGACCGTCCCCAGCGCCGCCGTGGCGTCCGCCCAGCGCTGCTCGTCCCGGGCCCGCCCCGCCTCCGCCAGCCGCGCGTCCGCCGCCCGGCCGGCCTCCGCGAGCTGCCGCGGCACGTGCTGCAGGTCCTGCCAGCACCCGGCGGAGAACCGGCGGCGCAGCTCGCTCAGCGTGGGCTCGACCGCCGTCGCCCGGGTCGCCAGCGCCTCGATCCGGGTCCGCAGACTGGCCACCCGGCGGTCGATCTCCCGCGCCCGCTCCGGCAGTTGCGCAGCCTCCTCGCGGATCCCCGCGGCCAGCCGCGCCACCCGCTCGGCCCGCTCCAGGGTGTCCGCCACCCCGTGGCGGGCGGCACCCTCGTTCAGCCGGGTCAGCTCCGGCCCCAGCTCGGCCAGCCGTGCCGCCGGCTCGTCCGCCCGCAGCCCGGCCGCCCGGGCCGCGTCCAGCGCACCACTGGCCCCCAGCAGCGCCTGCCTGGCGGCCTCCACCGCCGGAGCGACCCGCACCAACTGCTGCTCCGCGCGCTGCACCAGCGGCTGCAGCCGGCTCAGGAACCCGGTCAGCTCCGCCTGCTTGGCCAGCAACTCCCGCCGCGCCTGCTCCAACCGCTGCCGCGCCTGGGCAGCCGCCCCCGCCGCCAGCTCGACGGCCTCCAGGTCCACCGCGTCCAGCGCGTCCAGGTAGGCCACCGTGACCTGGTTGATCCGCGCCTTCAGGTCCTGGTACTCGGCCAGCGCCCGCCGCTCCGCCGGCCCGTCCCCGACGGCCCGCACCGCGGCCACCGCCAGCTCCAGCTCACGCTGCGCCGAGTCGAGCTCGTAGAACGCCTCCTGCGCCGCATCCCGGGCAGCCACCGCCTCGGCCCGGTGCGCCTCCGCCCCGCGCCGCCACCGCCCCCCGCTCACCGCGTGCCACCCGCCCTCACTCGCGCGCTCCCTGCTCCGCCGACCCGACCCCTCATTCTCCCCGATCACCCCCACCCCCACCCGCGACCCCCCACCACCCTGCACAGCACCACACCCCGGACCGGGTACTCTTACTCTCCACCGCGTGCACCCCCCTCCCGGGCCCCACGCGGCCGGGGCGCGTAGCTCAGTGGTAGAGCGCTGCTCTTACAAAGCAGATGTCGGCGGTTCGAAACCGTCCGCGCCCACCGACGGGAAGGGCCGGTTCGGAGGAGTGATCCTCGCGAACCGGCCCTTCGTCGTGGTCGCCGCGTGTTCTGCGGACGGCCTCACCCATGCGGTCGGCGATGGTGCGGTCCCGGTCGCTGGTCATGTGCTGGTAGATCAGCGCGGCGCGGGTGCTGCTGTGGCCCATGCGGGTCATCGGCTCACGGGTGCTCCCCGTTCTGGGACGCCAGGGTGTTCCCGGTGTGCCGTAGGTCGTGGAAGTGCGTTTCCTGGCTCACCCCGCCGACGGTCCGGCTACCTAGTACTTTTGGTGCCAGCTCATACTTCCAGTACGCCCAACCCGCGGGCCAGGTCCCGGAGCTGATCGGACGTCGGCCCGCTCATGGTCAGCAGGTCGGTGACGAGCTGCTTGACCATCGGCATGGCACGGAACATCTCCGGCGAGAGCCCCTGGGCCGTCATGAGCTCGGCCACCGCGTCGTCCAACTGGCGACGCTGGGCGTAGGCCCTGGCCACGTCGATGTGGAAACGCGTCTGACGCTCCGTCGACAGCACCGACGGATCGACAGTGCCGGCTGCCCGCAGGGCGATACCGGCGTCGCCGAGGTCGACCGCCACGGAGACCTCGTGCAGGCCGACGTTGGTCGGCCCGAACTCGGTGTTGTAGTCGTTGCGTCCCGCGCCCACCGTGGTGGCCATCTCGCGTGCCTCGCGCAGGTACTCGTAGGCCTGCTCGGCCTGGTTCGCGCGAGCGGCGGCGACCGCGCGTTGCAGGGTCAGCGCGCCACGCATCGCGACGGCCTCCACCTGGCCGGACTCCGCGAGTGGGCGGAGCGCGTCGGCAGCGCTGCCGGAGGCCTGGGCGGCCTGCTCGAAGTGGCGGGCGCCGAGGAAGACGATCGACAGCCGGAACTCGCCGGCCGCCATCAGCAGGGGATCGCCCGCCCGCTCGGCGGCGACCACGGACCGGTCGATGGCGATCCAGGCCGCCTCCGGCTCGCCCATGTTCGACAGGGCGGCGCTGCACGCGTGGTACATCCGCGCCAACAGGCGGAACAGGTCGGCCCGTTGGTTCTCCGGGACGGAACGGGCGGCCGACTCAAGTGCGGGCACCAGGTCTTCGAGGACCTCGGCCAGGTCGGCGTAGCCGCCGGCGTGCGCGAGCGACCAGGCCCGCTCCACCTCGGCCCGCAGGGCTTCCACGTCGGGCGCGGCGTGCGGCCCGAGGATCGCCTTGAGCGAGTGCGCCGCACTGAGGACCAGCCGCAGCCGGCTCGCCCCGGGCGCCTCCCTCTCGGCCGCCGCGGCGACGATCGGCGCCTCCGACGCCAGCTCGGCCACGGGGATGTCCAGGACCTCCGCGACCTTCTCCAGGACGGTCATCCGGTCGATCCGCCGGACGCCCCGCTCCACCTGGGACACCCAGGCCTCCGAGCGGTCGAGGAGCCGGGCAAACTCCTTCTGCGAGAGCCCACGGCGCTTGCGGTGGAAGGCGATCTTCTTCCCGAGCGCCTTGGCGTACTCAGTGCTCAACGTCGACACCCTTGGCGGACACAAGGTCGAGCCAGTCGACCTCGGTGGCGGCGAGGTACTGCTCGCGCTCGGCGAGGAAGACCTTCACGTACTCCTTCGACTCGTGCTCATCGAAGGCGGCACGGTCCCGGTAGAGCTCGTAGAAGATCCGCTCCAGCGGCCGGCCGTCAACTCGGTGGACCGCGTAGACCACCGTCCCGGGCTCGTTGGTCCGGATCAGTTCGCCGGTCCGGGCCGCCAGGTCATCGAACGCGGCTGCCGCCGACTCGTCCTTGCAGGTGAAGCGCACCACCAGTCCGAACATGCTTCTTCCTCCCTCGGTAGCGAACTCGAGCAGCGGTCCCCGTCGCCGCACCAGCTAACCGTACGAAAAGTGCGAACCCGTATTGTTGCTAGCCGTATCTTGAGTACGGTGCTAGTACTAAATGTACTGCCCGACGACTCCCGGCAACAGTGCCCCGGTCAGCCAGGGCGGAACAGAGCAGGTCAACGCCGCAGAGGAGCGCCATGACCACTCACCGACGCACGTTCGCCGGCCACCCCCGGGAGCTCAGCACGGTACGGGGCTGGATCCGGAAGCTTCTGAACGACCACCCCCGCGCCGACGAGGCCCAACTGATCGTCAGCGAGCTCAGCACCAACGCCGTGCAGCACACCGAGAGCGGCCGCCAGGCGCGCACCTTCGAGGTCGCCCTCGTGCTGGCGGCCTGGGGGATCACCATCACGGTCACCGACGCAGGCACCAGCGCCAGCTCCCCGCGGGTGCAGCACTCCGGGGTTGACAGCATCCGCGGCCGGGGCCTGGACATCGTGGCCGCACTCGCCGACCGCTTCACGATCGCCGGCGACCGCCGGGGCCGGGCGATCACCACGGAACTGTTGCTCCCGCAGCAGCGGATCCCGGCGGGCAGCGAGGGGGCGCCCGTCATCGCCGAGCGCGGATACCGCTGCGAGTACTGGGTGCCGAGCCTGATCGGCCCGCAGCTGGTGAACGTCTTCAACACGGCCAGTGCCGAGGGGGCGATCCGCTGGGTGCGGCGCTCCGTCAAGGTCTACGTCCTGAGGACCGAGGCCACGGACTCCGTCCGGTTGTGCGAGTGGACGGAGGCCGGCAAGGCGGCGGCCCTCCACGACCTCCGCAACGGACTCCCGTGCACCATCACCACGGGCCAGGCCGACCAGTACCGCGAGTGGTCGGCCCGACCGGTCAACCTGCTGCCGCTGCTGCCGCCCCCGGGCAAGCCGGTCGTCACCTACTGGCCCATCTGCTCAAGGGCCCACCGCCGCAGCGAGCTTGAGTAACAACTTTCTCTACGGGTTCAAGGCGCCGCGCATCCGCGCGGCGGGGGGGGGGGGGGGGGGGGGGGGGGGGGGGGGGGGGGGGGGGGGGGGGGGGGGGGGGGGGGGGGGGGGGGGGGGGGGGGGGGGGGGGGGGGGGGGGGGGGGGGGGGGGGATACCCCCCCCCCCCCCCCCCCCCCCCCCCCCCCCCCCCCCCCCCCCCCCCCCCCCCCCCCCCCCCCCCCCCCCCCCCCCCCCCCCCCCCCCCCCCCCCCCCCGGCCCCGCCGTCCGCTCGCCGTCCGCTCCTGTCTCCGCCCCGCTACCGGCGGCGGCCGGCGGGCCCGCGGGGGATTCAGCTCAGAACGAGGCCCGCCGTGGCTGGGGCGGGCGGCTCCACGGTTTTACCCACCTGTCAGGACCGGGCCCCGCACCGAGCAAGACCGGGGGGCCACTCGGCCAAACTGCGGTCAGGCCCAAAAGCCCTGACCGAGTCGCAGCAGCTTACGGCCCCCCGATCATGGCCTACGTACCGTCTCGCTCTCTGTCATTAGAGGCACTGCCAGATCACCTCCTGGGGCGTGCCGCCGTCGCGCTGACTTGAGCCGGCGCTGGCGGGCAAACGGCACGCACCGTGGGACCCAGGCCGCACAAGACACCTGCCAGGACGCTCCGCCACTCGCTAACTGCACGACCCTCGCGCACGCCGGCTCCCCAACAGCAGAGTCTCGTGTCTGGCCCTGACCAGCTAGGACGTCGGTGTGAGCGCCCCTATCGCACCCATCACGTGCAGCAGGAGGTCGCAAGCATGCGAGATTCAGCCAACCAAGGGCACCAGGAATGTCGTGAAGTCACGACACTTCCTTGCCCTTGTTCTTCTCACGTGAGAAGCAGTCAGGTGCGCATATGTGCAGCCCCGCAGCTCAGCAGCAGATGCCTCTGCGTCCTCTTCCTGCGGCGCTCGAACTGCACGACGGTCTTGCATGTGTCCTGTTCAGAGCGACTGCTAAGCAGCCTGGCCAGAAAGGCAGTTAGCTTCTAGTCCGACGGCGAGATCGCCGTGCAAGACGCCCGCCCAGCTGCCCGGCTGGAGACCACAGCAGCATGGACGGGCGCGACGTACCCCATCTCAGGAGGCACATCCATGAGTCTTTCTCCTTTCCCTGGCCCTGTGTCAACCCCAGCTCCCCAGATCTGGCCAGTGGCCGTGATCGTCATCGTGGTCGTGCTGCGGGTGCCGGTCGACATCCTGCCGGCGGCCCTTTCGGCGGTGGCCGGAATCGTGGCGCTCATGCTCGGCGGGCGTCAGGTGGCGGCCGGGTGGGCGCCGGGAGCTGCGCGCAGCTGAGTGTCTATCTGCGCGACAACGGTCCCGGACCACGGCGGACCGTTCGCGCAGGTCACCAGCTCGCTGAGCCCCGATCGCCCGGTCCCCCGAGTTGCTTCGGGACGAAGGAGCCGCTGCACCCGCGACTGCGCGGTACGGTGCACACCATGTCCTCCGCTGAGAACCGCCCGCGGTGCCCTGAGTGCGGTCAGCTGTTGAGGCTGGGATCGTTTGCACTCGGCCGCCGCGAGGAGGACGGGCAGCGGGTCTGCCGAGGAGTGTGGGGTTGCGACCAAGGGCACGTCTGGTGGAAGTGGTCGGACCGGCCGGCCGATCCGCTGGAAGTCGGCCTGTACCCCCAGTTCTTCTAGGCCTGGCACCGTGCCAGATCGAGTGGCATGCGGCGGTCGATCACGGCGCCTACAAGGCAAGGGTTCAGGCGCGGCCCCAGGTGGTAGACGCGCAGGTCAGCCAGGGTCCCCCGCGCCAAGCCTTACAAAGCGAACGTCGGCGGTTCGACCCCGTCCGCGCCCACTGACGCGAAGGGCCGGTTCGGAGGAGCGATCCTCGCGAGCCGGCCCTTCGCCGTGGTTGCCGTGGTCCCCGTGGCCGGACGCGGGTCAGGGGGTGGCCGGGATGGCGGTGTCGATGCCGGCCAGGGCGAGGTCGAGGCCCTGGGTGAAGCGGCGGTCGCGGGCGGCGGGGGAGTTGGTGCCGTCCTTGTCGATGCGTTCGGCCTGTTCGACGAAGCGGGCGTCGGCCTGTTCGACGATGTTGTAGACGACCTTGTAGAACTCCTCCTCGGACAGCCCGGAGGCGCGGACCCGGCGGAGCCACTGGGTTTCGAGGACCGCGAAGCCGTAGGCGTACTCGAAGATCAGGCCGAGGGCGGCGCCGGCGTGGTCGGCGGGTAGGCCGCTGCGGGTGATGGCGCCGATGGCGCTGGTGGTGAAGAGGAGGGAGTTGGGGCCGAGGGCCAGGTAGCGGCCCGCCAGTTCGGTGGCCCAGGGGTGCTCCTGGAAGCAGCGGCGGTACTCGTGGGCGAGGGCGCGCAGGTGGCGGCGCCAGTCGCCGTGGTCCTCGAGGGGGGTGATCCGGATCCGGCCGATCGCCTCGTCCAGGGCGAGTTCGAGGAGTTCGTCCTTGTTGTCGACGTACCAGTAGACCGACATCGGGGTGACGTCGAGTTGGGCGGCGAGCTTGCGCATCGAGAAGGCCTGCACGCCGTCCGTGTCGAGCAGGGCCACGGTGGCGGCCACGATCCGTTCCCGGCTCAGGCCGGTGGGGGCGGCGCCGCGCCTGCGGGTCGTCTTGGGCGGCTTCACCCAGATGCTGACCGCGGGGTCGCGGGGCTGCTCGGCCATGTCCTGTCCTTGCCTCTGGGCCAATGCGGCACGCGCTGCACGACCGCCGGTGGGCGGCCGTGCAGCGATGGTACGGGGCGGATCAGCCGGCCTGGGTGGCAGGCTCGGCGGGCTGCGGTGCCTGGGGCAGCGCGGCGGACGGGCGGCTGAGCAGCCAGGCGGCGAGGAAGCCGCCGAGCAGCACGGCCGCGGAGCCGATCAGCTGGCTGTGGGTCAGGCTGTCGGCGAAGGCGCCGGCGACCTGGTGGGCGTGGTCGGGGCCGGCGGCGGCCAGCGCGTCCGGCAGTGAGCGGGACGCGCCGTGCGGCAGGCCGGCCGGCAGTGCGCCGGCGAAACCGGCGGTGAGCACCGCGCCGAGCACCGCGACGCCGAGCGAGTTGCCCAGTTCGCTGAGCGTGCCGAGCAGGCCGGCGCCGACGCCGGCCTTCTCCGGCGGGATGGAACTCATCATCGAGCCGGCCATCGCGGGCTGCGCCACGGCCACGCCGGCGCCCATCAGCACCAGGCCGAGCAGGATGCCCGGGTAGGAGCCGTGCCGGCCGAGCAGGGCGATCGCGGCCAGGCCGGCGGCGAGCATGGTCAGGCCGGCGGCGATGGCGGTGGGCGGCTTGAGGCCGAGCTTCATGGTCAGCCGCATGCCGAAGCCGGTCAGGTTGAGCAGCACCACGGTCAGGGCCATGGGTGCGGTGCGCAGGCCGGCGGAGAGTGGCCCGTAGCCGAGCACGAACTGCAGGTGCTCGGTGAGCAGGAAGAGCGAGCCGCCCAGGCCGAAGCTGACCAGCACGCCGCCGGAGATGGCGCCGCGGAACCTGGCGTTGCGGAAGAAGCCCATGTCGAGCAGCGGGTGTTCGATCCGGCGCTCCCAGAGGGCGAAGAGCAGCAGGAAGAGCACGCCGAGGCCGCCGGAGAGCAGGGTGCTGCCCGCGGTCCAGCCGTTGCCGGGGCCCTGGATGACCGCGTAGACCAGGCCGACCAGGCCGCAGGTGGAGAGCACCGCGCCGAGCAGGTCGGGCCGGTCGCCGCGCGGGTCCTTGGACTCGGGGACCAGGCGGGCCACCGCGGCCAGGCCGAGGGCGGCGACCGGCAGGTTGACCAGGAAGACCGAGCCCCACCAGAACCGGTTGAGCAGCAGGCCGCCGATCACCGGGCCGAGCGCGAAGCCGAGCGAGGCGATGGCGCTCCAGACCGCGATCGCCTTGGGCTGCTCGTCGGGCTGGAAGACGCGGACCACGATGGCCAGGCTGGTGGCCATCAGCAGGCTGCCGCCGACGCCCATGCCGGCCCGGGCGGCGATCAGCTCGCCGGGGCTGCCGGCCAGCATGGCGCCGAGCGAGCCGACGCCGAACAGGCCGAGGCCGATCAGCTGGACCCGCTTGCGCCCGTACCGGTCGGCCAGGCCGCCGGCGGCGATCAGCAGCCCCGCCTGGGCGAGCGAGTAGGCGCCGATCACCCACTGGGTCTGCGAGGTGGTGGCGCCCAGCTCCTTGGTGAGGGAGGGGATGGCGACGTTGAGGATGGTGTTGTCCAGCACCACGACGAGCTGCGCCAGGCAGATCACGGCGAGGATCACCCAGCGGTCGGGCCGGCGTTCGGGGGCCGGCTGCTGCTGGTCGGTGCCGGGTTTGGAGTCGGTGTGTGACATGAGAGGTGTGCCCCCGCCTTCGCGCCGCTGGGTGCGGCCGTTTCGTTGTCCGTCGTTGTTCTACGCCGTATAAGACTTGTACAGCGTAGAGGAGAGGCGGGCGGGGGCCAACTGTTTTTACGGCGCGGGCGGCTGGAAGAACCGAATGCCATCAGAAGGCTACGGTGAGTGACCATCGTGGGTGTGAGGTGGCCCGCGACCGGCCGGAGGCCGTCAGTAGTCCAGCGAGGGGTACCAGTCGCCCCGGCCCGCGGGGGTCAGGTCGAGCAGGTGCCAGACCGGCGACAGCAGGTCGATGCCGCGCTGGTTGACCTCCTCGGACATGGTCGGCCGGACGGAGTAGCGGTGCCGGACCGTCCCGTCCGCCTCCCGGGTGAAGACCGAGACGGTCGAGTCCTGGTTGCCCTGCTCGTCCTCGCTGCCCAGGTCGTACTTGAAGGTGTTGGCGCCGCAGCTGAGCAGCCGCAGCCGGTCCCAGCCGCGCCGCCGCGCGTGCGCCCGCAGCTGCGCCGGGTCGGCGGCGGCCACCACGGCGAAGTCGGCGTTGCGGAGCAGGTGGTGGGCGATGCCGTTGAAGCCGTCCAGCCACATGGTGCACATCGGGCACGGGCTCTGCTGCCGCTTGCCGTACATGAACTGGTAGATCACCAGGGCCCGGTCGGGGCCGGTGAAGAGCTCGCCGAGCCGGACCGGGCGGACCGGGTCGTCGCCCTGGTCCAGCCAGGGCGGGCCCTCCAGGAAGGTGTAGTCCTCGACCGCCGCGCCGGGCGGCAGCTCCCGTCGCCGCTGCGCGACCCGTTCCCGCTGCTGCATCAACTCCAGTTCGGCGAGGCGCAGTTCCTCGCGGGCCGCGGCGTACTCGGGGGACTCGTCGGCGAGGCGGGTGCCGTAGGGGGCGAAGAACGGGGTGGGGGAGTTCGGGGAGGGGGTCATGGCGCCGGTCCTCGGGGCTCGGGAGCGGGGAGGTTCCCGGCCAGCCTCGGGCGGCCGGCGGGGCCCGGCAACCGGTCCGCCGCCGCGCGGGTGAGCGGGGGCGCAGGCGTGCTCACGGGCGGCCGGAGCGGCCCCGGGGGCGGGCGGCGGGGCCGGGCTCAGTCCGCGAAGTAGACCGCGAGGCCGTCGAGCAGCCGCTCCAGGACGAACTCGAAGAGGTGGTCCAGGTCCAGCTCGAAGTCGTCGGCGCCGGCGGACTGGTCGAACTCGACCATCAGCTCCCCGAAGAGCGGGAACCGGCCGGTGCCGAGGACGGCGACCAGCGCCTGCTCCTGCGAGGCCATCCACTCCTCGCTGGTCAGATCCCGGTCACGCGACTGGAGTTCGAGGTTGACGGCGAGCCCGCGGACCACGGCGAACATCATGATGTGGAAGTAGAGCCGGGTGGCGGGCGGCAGCCCGTACGGCTCGATCGAGCCGAGCACGTACTCCCCGTGCCGCAGCGCGCCGGGCAGCGGGACCGGGCGGGTCAGCGAGATGCAGCTCGCCAGCCACGGGTGCCGGCGGTAGAGCGACCACTGGAGGCGGGCCAGCGCGGCCAGCCGGGGGCGCCAGCCGGTCAGCTCGGCCGGCGGCAGCGGCTCGCTGCCGAGCACCGCGTCGGCCATCAGGTCGACCAGCTCCTCCTTGTTCGCCACGTGCCGGTACAGCGCCATCGGGGCGGCGCCGAGCCGGGCGGCGACCCCGCGCATGGTGAGGGTGGTCAGGTCCTCCTCGTCGGCGAGCGCGATGGCGGCCTGGACGATTCGCTCGCGGGTCAGGCCGGGTGCGGGTGCGGGTGCGGGCGCGGCCTCGGCGGCGGCGTGCGGCTCGCGCCGCCGGGCTGGGGTGGGGGCTGGGACGGGGGCCGTAGGCGCAGGAGCGGGAGCAGGGGCGGGCGCCGTCGGGTCGGGCGCGCCTGCCGGCGGGGACTCGAGCGGCAGCTCCGGCAGCCGGGCGGCGACCGCCGTGCCCACGCCGGGCCGGGACTCGACCAGCCCCTGCCGGCGCAGCGCGCCCAGCACCTTGGTCGCGGTCGCCATCGCCACGCCCCACTCCTGGGTGATCCGGCGGGTCGACGGCACCGGGTCGCCGGGGCGCAGCTCGCCCGAGACGATCCGGGCGCGCAGTTCGGCGGCGATCCGCAGGTAGGGCGGCTGCTCGGCGGGGGGCATGGGGCGGCTCCTGCTCGGCGGGTGCGGGCGTTCCGGTCAGTGTACTAGTGCGGGTGCCAGTCTGGTCGGTCAAACCCCCTTGCCTGTCGAGCCGCACTAGGCGTACCTTGTACGCGCAGACTCCGGCGTACGAGGTACGCCCGGCTTCGTTCAGCTCTGTCACGGGGAGATCCGGATGAACACCCTGCACCGCCCATGGCTCGCACTTGCCGTGCTGCTGCTCCCACTGCTCCTGGTGTCGATGGACGTCTCGGTGCTCTACTTCGCCGTCCCGTTCATCAGCCGGGACCTGCGCCCGAGCAGCACCCAGCAGCTGTGGATCTTCGACATCTACGGCTTCGTGCTGGCCGGCCTGCTGATCACGATGGGCGCGCTCGGCGACCGGATCGGTCGCCGCCGGCTGCTGCTGACCGGCGCGCTCGGCTTCGGCGCCGCCTCCACCCTGGCCGCCTACGCCGGCTCCGCCGCCGAGTTGATCGCCGCCCGCGCGGTGCTCGGTGTCGCCGGTGCCACCCTGATGCCCGCCACCCTCGGCCTGATCCGCAGCCTCTTCCCCGACGAGCGCGAGCGCGCCAAGGCGATCGGGCTGTGGACGGCCGTCACCAGCGGCGGCATCGCGGTCGGGCCGGTGCTCAGCGGGATCCTGCTGGAGCACTTCTGGTGGGGCTCGGTCTTCCTGATCAACCTGCCGGCGATGGTGCTGCTGCTGGCGCTCGGCCCGGTGCTGCTGCCGGAGACCCCGCGGCTGCGCACCGGCCGCTTCGACCTGCCGAGCGCGCTGCTCTCGCTGGCCGCGATCCTGCCGCTGATCTACGGCGTCAAGGAGACGGCCCGCACCGGCCCGCACCCGCTGCCGCTGGGTGCGCTGCTGCTCGGGCTGCTGGTCGGCGCGGTCTTCGTGCGCCGGCAGCGGCGTCACCCCGACGCCCTGGTCGACCCGGCGCTGGCCGGCAACCGGGGGTTCGCCGGGGCGGTGGGGCTGACCATGCTGGCGATGTTCGGCCTGGTCGGGATGGCGGTCTTCGTCACCCAGTACCTGCAACTGGTGCTCGGCCAGAGCACCTTGCGCGCCGCGCTGTGGAGCGTGCTGCCCACGCTGGCGGTCGGCGCCGTGGCGCCGGCGGCGATCGCGCTGGCCCGCCGCTGCGGTCGGGCCCCGGTGGTGGCCGGCGGGTTCGCGCTGATGGCGGTCGGCTTCGCGGGGCTGGCGCTGGTCACCCAGCGGACGCCGCTCTGGGTGCTGCTGGCGGCCGCCACCTGCTACGCGGTCGGGTCGATCGGGGTGATGTCGCAGGCCAGTGAGGTGGTGCTGGCCGCCGCGCCGGTCGAGCGGGCGGGTAGCGCGGCCAGTCTGCTGGAGTCCGGTACCGAGCTGGGCGGTGCGCTCGGGATGGCGCTGCTCGGCAGCCTCGGCGCCGCGCTCTACCGGGGACGGATGCACGGTGCCCTGCCGGCCGCGCTGCCCGCCGGGGCGG
>NZ_JBNQTI010000090.1:25602-34472 GCF_050325825.1 Kitasatospora sp. LaBMicrA B282 | reverse complement strand
CGACGTGCACCACGTCCGACTCCTGGTAGCGACGCCGGCCCGCAGGCGTCCGCTCAGGGGCCAGCAGCCCGCGCTCCTCGTAGTTCCGGCGGCGCGCGGGGCGGGGCCGGCCGACGCGGCTCGCGCGGCCGTGGCTTCGGGGAGCGGGCCGGGAGTTCCCGGGGGGAGCGCGCCGAGCCCGGTGCGCCAGGGGAGTCCCGTGGGGCGGGGCAGGCCCGGGCCGCCGCCGAGGCCGAGCAGGATCCGGTCTCCCGGGCCCGGGACATCTGCCTGCGGCTGCTCACCGGCACGCCGCGCACCCGCAAGCAACTGGCCGACGCCCTGCGCAAGCGGGAGATCCCGGACGAGGCGGCCGAGGAGGTGCTCTCCCGCTTCGAGGAGGTCGGCCTGATCGACGACGCGGCCTTCGCCACGGCCTGGGTCGAGTCCCGCCACGCCGGTCGCGGGCTGGCCCGCCGCGCGCTCGCCCGTGAGCTGCGCACCCGGGGGGTGTCCGGTGACCTGGTCGAGGAGGCGGTGGCCCAGCTCGACCCGGACGAGGAGGCGGCCACCGCCCGCGCGCTGGTCGAGCGCAAGCTGCGCAGCACCGTCGGCCTGGACCGCCAGGCCCGGATCCGCCGCCTGGTCGGCCAGCTGGCCCGCCGCGGTTACCCGGAGGGCCTGGCCTTCCGGGTGGTCCGCGAGGCCCTGGACGCCGAGGGCGAGAGCACCGAGGAGCTGGAGGACTGGTCGCTCGGCTCCGACTGAGCGACCGCCGACGACCCGGCGCCCCTCGGATGACGGATCGTCAGGGCTGCGGGTCGAGCCCGTTGCCGCTCCGATCCTCCGCTCCGCTCGAGCACCTCGGCGCCGCTCAGGCCTTCTGCTCCGCGCCGGCCAGCGGGGCCGGGCCGCCACGGGCGCGGGCGGCCAGGGCGTGCAGGTCCTCGGCCTGGCAGCCCTGGGTGCTGCCCACCAGGTGGCCGTCCGGGCGCACCAGCAGCACCGCGTGCGCACCGGCGCCCGGGTACTCCTCGGTGACCAGCACCTGGGCCGGCACCGGCAGCGCCGCCGCCACCTCGGTCAGCCGCGGCATCAGCCCCGCGCCCAGCCAGCGCTCGGCCGACCAGACCGCCGTGCCCGGCGCCACCAGCAGCAGCAGGAAGGTCGACCCCAGCCGGGCGTACAGCTGGTCCGCGACCCCCTCGGCGGTCAGCACCGGCACGTTGGGCACCAGCACCCCCGGCGCGGTGGCCGGCAGTTGCTCGCTCAGCGCGGTGCCCCGCCCGGGCGTGCGCTGCACCGGCAGCCCGCCCCGCCCCGGCACCCCCGAGGGCGCGGCCGGGTAGGCCGGCGCGCCGCCGAACCGCCCGGTGCCGAGCAGCCCGTCGGCGAGCAGCGGGGCGTGCTTGCGGAAGGAGCCGGTGAGCAGCGAGCGCCGGGTCTGCTGCCAGCCGCGCAACGGGCGCAGCAGCGGCATCGTCTGGTCCACCGCCCGCAGCCGGGCGCCGACCGCCCCGCGCCGCTCGGCCTCGTACCCGTCCAGCAGCGAGGCGCCGGCCGGTGTCGCGCCCGAGCCGCCGTCCGCGCGGCCGAAGGCGGGCGGCAGGTGCCAGGCGACCGCGAGCCGCCAGGCCAGGTTGTCCACGTCGCGCAGCCCGTCGGCCAGGTTCTGCATGCCGAGCGCGCCGTGCAGGTGGGCGGCGTCGCCGGCCAGGAAGCAGCGGCCGCTGCGGAACCGGGCGGCGAGCCGTTGCTGGGCGGTGTGGTCGGCGGCCGCCAGCAGTTCGTACCGCGGCAGTTGGCCGCACCAGCCGGTCAGGGTGGCCTTCACCCGGGTGAGCAGGGTGTCCCCGGTGACCAGGCCGGGCCAGGTGGCGTGCGGGTCGACCGGCTCGCTGGGCACCGGGCGCCCCAGCGGCAGCCGCCAGTCGAGCCGCCACAGGCCGTCCGGCAGCGGCCGGGCCGAGGCCTCGCGGTCGCCGCGCCAGGGCGGCTCGCGGTGGAGCCGGGCCTCACCCGGGAAGGGCAGGTCGACCCTGACGGTGGCGATCGCGTGCCGGTCCACCGCCGGCCGCCCCGGGAACCGGATGCCCAGCAGCTTGCGCACCGCCGACCGGGCCCCGTCGCACCCCACCAGGTGGCTGGCCCGCCACCAGGTGTCGGTGCCGTCCTGCGGGTGCCGGCTGCGCACGCTCACCCCGTCCCGGTCCTGGTCGATCTCCTCCACCCGGGAGTGCGGCACCAGCTGGATCAGTCCGGTGGCGGTGGCCGCGTCGCGCAGCCCGCGCTGCAGCCGGTGCTGCGGCAGGTGCAGCACCGGATGGTCCGTCAGATCCACGTCCAGCACCTGCTGGCGGCGGCGCCAGACGCTCAGCCGGTCCCAGCGCGCGGCGTCCGAGGCGGCGCGCGGGTAGCCGAGGCGCTCCAGGAAGGCGGTGCTCTCCACACCGAGCACCGCGCTGCGCGGCCCCTCGGGGCAGACTCCGTTGCCCTGGTCGAGCACGATGGACGGGACCTCGTGCCGGGCCAGGGCCAGGGCCATCGCCAGCCCCACCGGACCGGCGCCCACCACGATCACCGGGTCCACGGTCGGCCTCCGCGCCGGTGGTCGGGGCAGGTCGCAGGCGAACCGGTGGCGAGGGGAGCGGCGCAGGTCCCGGGTGGTGTCACGAAGAGCAATGCAACAGAGTGCCTGGGAGTCCGTCAAGCAGCGGCCGGTGTGCGCCGGTTCGTGCCGCGGCGCGCAGGCGGCCCGGGGTGCCGGGCGGGCGGGCTGTGGCGGCGGGCGGCCGCAGGGCCGCGAGGTCGGACATCGGGGGCTGTGGCCGGCGGAGCACGCAGCCCCCGATGTAGGAGACCCTAAGTCGGCCGGTCGGTACTGGCCAGGCCATCTGAGCGGAACTTGAGGATCACGATAGGGCCACGTGCTACCGTCCCGCGCCGGCTGGGGCTGGTCGCGGCGGTGGGCGGTGGGGGAGGATGGCCGCTTCGCCGGCAGCCGGGAGCTGCCGGAGGGACGGAACCCGAGCGGGAACCCTGGCTGGAAGGTGTGGGATGCGGCTGCTCCTCGTCGAGGACGACGACCGGGTCGCGGCGGCACTCGTCGCGGTGCTCAGCCGGCACGGCTTCCAGGTGCGGCACGCCCGCAGCGGGCACGAGGCCCTGGACGCGCTGGTGCCGGACGGCAGCGAACCCTTCCGGGTGGTCCTGCTGGACCTCGGCCTGCCCGACCGGGACGGCTTCGAGGTGTGCAGCCGGATCCGGGCCGGCAGCGGGGTCCCGGTGATCATGGTGACCGCACGGGCCGACATCCGGTCCCGGATCCACGGCCTCAACCTGGGTGCCGACGACTACATCACCAAGCCCTACGACATGGGCGAGCTGCTGGCCCGGATCCACGCGGTGGCCCGGCGCTTCCCGGCGACCGCCGCCGGTGCGCCCAGCGGCCCGGCGACCCCGGCCGGGCCCGGCTCGCTGGAGTCCTGGGGGATCAGCATCGACCGCGAGCGCCGCCGGGTCAGCGTCGAGGGCCGCGAGGTGCCGCTCACTCGCAAGGAGTTCGACCTGCTCGCGCTGCTGGCGCAGAGCCCGGGCGTGGTCTACCGGCGCGAGCAGATCTTCAGCGAGGTCTGGCGCAGCGGCTGGGAGGGCAACGGACGGACCCTGGAGGTGCACATTGGGTCGCTGCGCACCAAGCTCGCGCTGCCCGGCCTGGTCGAGGCGGTGCGCGGGGTCGGTTACCGGCTGATCCCGCAGTCGCCGTCCGCCGCCGGCGGCCAGGGGGACGCCGGTCAGAGTGACGCGGGTCAGAGTGCCGCCGGTCAGGGCGGCGCGGCTCAGGGTGACGCGGGTCGGGGCGACACGGGCGGCGCGGGCTAGCCATGCGCACTCGGCTGCTCGGCATCCTGCTGGCCCTGATGGTCTGCGTCCTGGCGGCGCTCGGCGTGCCGCTGGCCGCCGCCATGGCCGCCGCCGAGCAGAGCCGCACCGTGGTGGACCGGATGGACGACGTGGCCCGGTTCGCCCAGGAGCTGCCCACCCAGGGCCTGCCCGCGCGCGGTGCGGTCGGCTCCGACCCGGCCGTGCCGACCGACCCGAGCGCGATCCAGCTGCACGAACTGCAGCTGGAGGCCTCCCGTTACCAGGAGCTCTACGGCGTGCGGATCGGCCTCTACCTGGCGGACGGCCGCCAGCTGGCGGCCGCGCCGACCGACTGGCCGCTGCCCACCAGCGGCAACGCGGGCGAGGCCGTCCAGGAGGCGAAGGAGGGCCGCCGCAGCCACAACCCGCCCCAGGTCTGGCCCTGGACCGCGGACCGCACCCTGACCATCGCCTCCCCGGTGGTCCGCGACGGCGACGTGGTGGCCCTGGTGGTCACCCAGTCGCCGACCGGCGCGCTGCGCTCGCGGATCCTGCACCGCTGGCTGCTGCTGGCCGGCGGCGAGGCGGTCGCGATGATCGCGGCCGTGCTGCTCGCGGTGCGGCTGACCGAATGGGTGCTGCGCCCGGTGCGCACCCTGGACCGGGCCGCCCACGACATTGCCACCGGCCGGATGAACGCCCGGGTGGCGCCGGCCGGCGGCCCGCCCGAACTGCGCCGGCTGGCCGCCTCCTTCAACGACATGGCCGACCACGTGGTGCTCGCGCTGGACCAGCAGAAGTCGTTCGTCGCGGACGCCTCGCACCAGCTGCGCAACCCGCTGGCCGCGCTGCTGCTGCGGGTCGAGCTGCTCGGCCTGGAGCTGCCCGAGGGCAAGGAGGCGGAGCTGGTCCAGGTGCGCGAGGAGGGCGCCCGGCTGGCCCGGGTGCTCGACGACCTGCTGGGGCTGGCCACCGCCGAGGGCAGCCGGCCGGACCCGGAGTCGGTGGACCTGACCGCGCTGGTGCTGGCCCGGGTGGACGCCTGGCAGCCGCTGGCCGGCCGCCGCGGGGTGCAGCTGGCCTGTGGGACGCCGCCGCCGGCCCGGGGCTGGGCGGACCCGATCGGCTTCGGCAGCGCGCTGGACGCGGTGCTGGACAACGCGGTCAAGTTCAGCCCGGCGGACTCCACGGTGGCGGTCACCGTGCAGGCGCGCCGGGAGCAGGTCGCGGTCACCGTGACGGACGCCGGGCCGGGGCTCACCGAGGAGGAGCTGGCCCGGATCGGGGACCGGTTCTGGCGCAGTGCGCGGCACCAGAACGTGGACGGCTCGGGCCTGGGCCTGTCCATCGCGCGCACCCTGCTGCTGGCCGGCGGCGGCTCGCTGGAGTTCACCGCGGGCGAGCCGGGCGGGCTGGCGGTCACCCTCAGCGTCCCGCGCGAGGCCTGAGCCCTGGGGGCGGCCAGGACCAGCGGGGCTGCGGTCAGGGCTTGACCGAGTGGTCGGGGCTTGACCGAGTGGTCAGGGCTTGACCGAGGACCAGGTCAGGGCTTGACCGAGCGGTAGTAGCTGGCGGCGCCGAGGTGCAGCGGCAGCGGGTCGGTGTAGACGGCGGTGCGCAGGTCGACCACCTGGGCCGCGTGCACCTCCAGGCCGATGGTGTCCCGGCTGTCGATCACCGCCCGGGTGATCCCCTCGACCAGCCGCGGGTCCACGTCCGCCCGGGTGATCAGCAGGTTGGGCACCGCCATCGTGAGCACCGCGGGCGTGTTCGGGTAGACGTTGGCCGGCAGCACCGCGGTGCGGTAGGCGTCGGTGGTGCTGTTCTCCTGGTGCAGCTTGTCGCTGAGGTCGCCGAGCGGCACGATCCGGATCGGGAAGTGCTCGGCCAGGCTGGTCACCGCGCTGGTCGGCAGCCCGCCGGACCAGAAGAAGGCGTCCAGGTGCCCGGCGGCCAGCTGCGCCCCGGCGTCGCCGACCCCGAGCGGGGCCCCGATCACCCCGTGGTCCGGATCGATGCCGGCGGCGGTCAGGATCTCCCGGGCCACCAGGTTGACCCCGGACCTGGGCTCGCCCACGCCGACCCGCATGCCCTTGAGGTCGGCCACCGAGTGCACCGGCGAGCCGGCCGGGACCACCAGCTGCAGGTAGTCGTCGTAGAGCCGGGCGATCGCCCGCAGCTTGTCCTTGCCGGGGCCGGGGAACTCGGAGACGGCGTCGGCGGTGGCGATGGCGAAGTTGTCGGTGCCGGCGGCGACCCGCTGCAGGTTGTCCACCGAGCCCTGGCTGGGGTCCAGCCGCAGCTCCACCCCGGGCATCGAGGAGTGCAGGATCTTCTGCAGGTCCTGCCCGTACTGGCTGTACACCCCCTCCGGCACCCCGGTGGCGAAGCCGTTGGTCCCGCGGGGGTAGCCGCCCTGGCCGGCCGTGTCGAGCCACCAGCCGCCGACCGCGCCCAGCACCAGCAGCAGCGCGGCCAGCAGCGGCCAGAGCCGGCGCCGGCGCACCGTGTGCTGCCAGGTGGTGGTCGAGGTCATGCGGGGATCCTGCCAGGCGGAGCGGTCGGACGGGAGGGGGTGGGCGGAACTCTCGGCCGGGCCCGGGCCGGCTGCCCTTACCCTTGCTGCTGTGGGTATGGGAGAGAGCTTGCGAACTTACAAGGTCGTCACGCACGGCTGCCAGATGAACGTGCACGACTCCGAGCGGCTGGCCGGGCTGCTGGAGGACGCCGGATACGTGAAGGCCGACCAGGGCGGCGACCCCGACCTGGTGGTCTTCAACACGTGCGCGGTGCGCGAGAACGCGGACAACAAGCTGTACGGCAACCTCGGCCAGCTGGCGCCGGCCAAGGCGGCCCGGAAGGACATGCAGATCGCCGTCGGCGGCTGCCTGGCGCAGAAGGACCGCGACAGCATCGTGCGCCGGGCGCCCTGGGTCGACGTGGTCTTCGGCACCCACAACATCGGCCACCTGCCGGCGCTGCTGGAGCGGGCCCGGATCGAGCGCAAGGCCCAGGTGGAGATCCTGGAGTCGCTGGAGACCTTCCCCTCCACGCTGCCCACCCGGCGCGAGTCCGCCTACGCGGCCTGGGTCGCGATCTCGGTCGGCTGCAACAACACCTGCACCTTCTGCATCGTCCCCGCGCTGCGCGGCAAGGAGGAGGACCGTCGCCCCGGCGACGTGCTCGCCGAGGTCGAGGCGCTGGTCGGCGAGGGCGTCATCGAGGTGACCCTGCTCGGCCAGAACGTCAACGCCTACGGTTCCGACCTGGGCGACCGGGAGGCCTTCTCCAAGCTGCTGCGCGCCTGCGGCCAGATCGAGGGCCTGGAGCGGGTCCGCTTCACCTCCCCGCACCCGCGCGACTTCACCGACGACGTGATCGCGGCGATGGCCGAGACCCCGAACGTGATGCACCAGCTGCACATGCCGCTGCAGTCCGGCTCGGACCCGGTGCTGCGCGCGATGAAGCGCTCCTACCGCCAGGAGCGGTTCCTGGGGATCATCGCCAAGGTCCGTGCGGCGATGCCGGACGCGGCGATCTCCACCGACATCATCGTGGGCTTCCCCGGCGAGACCGACGAGGACTTCGAGCAGACCCTCCACGTGGTCCGCGAGGCCCGGTTCACCAACGCCTTCACCTTCCAGTACTCCAAGCGCCCCGGCACGCCGGCCGCGGAGATGGCGGACCAGGTGCCCAAGGCCGTGGTCCAGGAGCGCTACGACCGGCTGATCGCCCTGCAGGAGGAGATCTCCTGGGAGGAGAACAAGAAGCAGGTCGGCCGCCGGCTGGAGATCCTGGTCGCCGAGGGCGAAGGCAAGAAGGACGAGAAGACCGACCGGCTCTCCGGTCGCGCGCCCGACAACCGGCTGGTCCACTTCACGCGGCCGAGCGAGCCGGTGCGCCCGGGCGACATGGTGACCGTGGAGATCACCTACGCCGCCCCGCACCACCTGCTGGCCGAGGGCCCGGCGCTGGCGGTGCGCCGCACCCGGGCCGGCGACGCTTGGGAGAAGCGGCAGGCCGCGCCGGCCGCCAAGCCGGTCGGAGTCATGCTGGGCCTGCCGACCATCGGGGCGCCCGCCCCGCAGCCGGCCGCCCCGGGCAGCGGCTGCGGCTGCGACTGACCCCGCGGGGCAGCCGGTTAGAGTGATCACCATGCTGGTCGCCGCTGCCGTCTGCCCCTGTCCGCCGCTGTTGGTCCCCGAGGTCGCCCAGGGGGCCGCCGAGGAGCTGGCGGACCTGCGCACGGCCTGCGACGAGGCGGTCGGCGAGCTGCTGGCGGCCGAGCCGGAGCTGCTGGTGCTGGTCGGCGACGGGCCGCAGGCCGAGGTCTGGACCGAGGGCGGGGCCGGCTCCTTCCACCGGTACGGCGTCCCGCTCGGGGTGCGGCTGCCCTCCGGCG
This sequence comes from Kitasatospora sp. LaBMicrA B282, assembly GCF_050325825.1. Classification (NCBI taxonomy): domain Bacteria; kingdom Bacillati; phylum Actinomycetota; class Actinomycetes; order Kitasatosporales; family Streptomycetaceae; genus Kitasatospora; species Kitasatospora sp. LaBMicrA B282. Next base: position 26,227 of record NZ_JBNQTI010000090.1, on the reverse strand, counting down.
GGGTCGACGGCCCCGAGCTCAGCCCGGCCCTCACGGTGGGCGCCTGGCTGCTCGACCGGGCCGGCGCGGCGTTGCCCACCCACGCCTGCGCGGTCCCCGCGGACGCCCCGGCCGACCGGCTGCTGGGCCTGGGCCGCGGGCTGGCCGGCCTGGCCGACCGGGTCGGGCTGCTGGTGCTCGGCGACGGCAGCGCCCGGCGCTCGGTCAAGGCGCCCGGCTACCTGGACGACCGGGCCGAGGGCTACGACGAGGCGGTGGCCCGCGCGCTCGGCGCCGCGGACACGGCGGCGCTGGCCGGGCTGGACGTGCGGCTGAGCGGCGAGCTGCTGGCCGCGGGCCGGGCCCCCTGGCAGGTGCTGGCCGGCGCGGGCGAGGGCGCCGGGCTGTCCGGGCGGCTGCGCTACGCCGAGGCGCCCTACGGGGTGGGGTACTTCGTGGCCTCCTGGAGCTGAGCTCGACCACGCCAGCGGCAGCACGACACCGGCAACACGACAGCGGCAACACGACACCGGCAGCACGACGCCGGACACACGCAGCGGGGGGGGGGGGGGGCACCATCCCTTCCCTTCTTTTTTTTTTTCCTCTCCTCAGTTCCCCCCGGTTTCCGCCCTGCTTCCCCCCCCCC
>NZ_JBNQTI010000090.1:7160-25594 GCF_050325825.1 Kitasatospora sp. LaBMicrA B282 | reverse complement strand
GTAAAAAAAAAAAAAAAAAAAAAAAAAAAAAAAAAAAAAAAAAAACAAAAAAAAAGAAAAAAAAAACGAGAGGCGGCCCAACCCCCCCCCCCCCCCCCCCCCCGCTGCGTCGCGCCTCAGCCCTGCGGTTCCGCCGGGTGCTCGCCCTGCTCCGCCTCGCCCTGGTCCGCCTCGGCGGCCTCCTCGGGGTGGCCCTTCTCCGCGAACCCGTCCACCGCGCCCTTGGCCTTCTCGGTCCCGGAGGCGATCTTCTCGGAGTACTTCCCCTTCGTGACCTTGTCGATCGCGCCGCCGGCCTTGTCGACCAGGTCGTCGATCTGTTCGTGGTGCTCGCCGGCCAGCTGGCTGGCCTTCTCCTTGAGCTCCTCGGCCTTCTCCTTGATGTTGTCCATCAGGCCCATGGCTTCGTCTCCTGTGTCAGGCCGCTCGGGTCGGCGCTGCTGAAGGGCGTCCTCGGCCGGCTCCACGCTCTGCGCGGCCGCGGCCAGGGCCGCGGCCAGCAGTTCGGCGACGTCCGGTGTGAGCACCGGGCCCGCCTCGACCGCCGTGCCGGCGGCCGCCGCGGTCCCGTCCGCCGGGGCCTCGGCCACGACGGTCGGCTCGGCCTCCGGCGCCGTGCGGGCGGCCGGCACGCCGGGCACGGCCTGCGCGCCGCCGGCGTCGGCCGGCGACTCCGCCTGCTCCTGCGGAGTGAGGACGGCGACCGAACCGCCGTCCGCGGCCGCCGGTGCCTCGACCGCCTTGCGACGGAACCAGCTGAAAACACCCATATCTTCTCCCAAGCTACGCGGTCTGCGGCTGACCCGGGGCCGGTTCTGCAGCGAGCCGGTGCAGGGTGCCGCCCATCCGGGGAACGAGTGGGCCGGTGGCCGGTCACGTCCCCCGTTCGAGGGGGTACCGGGGCTTTGCGAGACTTGACGGTGTGAGCAGCTCTCCCTCCCCCTCCCCGGTGGTCCCGGTCGTCTCCGTGGTCGGTGCGACCGCGGCCGGCAAGTCGGACCTGGCCGTCGCGCTGGCCCGCGCGCTCGGCGGCGAAGTGATCAACACCGACTCGATGCAGCTCTACCGGGGCATGGACATCGGCACCGCCAAGCTCACCGAGGCCGAGCGCGGCGGCATCCCGCACCACCTGATGGACGTCTGGGAGGTCACCGAGACGGCCAGTGTCGCCGAGTACCAGCGGCTGGCCCGGGCGGAGATCGACCGGCTGCTGGCGGCCGGCCGGCCGGCGGTGCTGGTCGGCGGCTCCGGGCTGTACGTGCGGGCGGCGATCGACGAGATGGAGTTCCCCGGGACCGACCCGGCGGTGCGGGCCCAGTTGGAGGCGGAGCTGGCCGAGCACGGTCCCGCGGTGCTGCACGCGCGGCTGGCCGCGCTGGACCCGGCCGCGGCGACGGCCATCCTGCCCAGCAACGGACGGCGGATCGTGCGGGCGCTGGAGGTGATCCGGCTGACCGGTCGGCCCTTCACCGCCAACCTGCCGGGGAACACCGCGGTCTACCCGGCGGTGCAGATCGGGGTGGCGGTGCCCCGCCCGGAGCTGGACGAGCGGATCACCCTGCGGGTGGACCGGATGTGGCAGGCGGGTCTGTTGGACGAGGTGCGGGCGCTGGAGGCGCACGGGTTGCGCGAGGGGCTGACCGCGGGGCGGGCCCTCGGTTACCAACAGGTGCTGGCGCACTTCGCGGGCGAGTGCACCGAGGACGAGGCGCGGCTCGAGACGGTGCGCGCCACCAAGCGGTTCGCGCGCCGCCAGGAATCCTGGTTCCGCCGGGACGCGCGGATCCACTGGCTGGACCGGCCGGCCGGCGCGGACCCGGCCGACCTGCTGGAACGATCACTGGAGCTGATCGACGGCGCGGCCCACGGGACCGACTGAGGACGGATTCCGGCCGCCGCTCCCGCCGGATCCGGCCATCCGCCGGTGCACCTGCTCTCGCACGTGCAGGTGCAGGAGGAAGCCGGGATCACGGCCGGATCACGTCCTGGCCACGGATCACCCGGTGACCCGGGTTACGCGCTGTGAGCGTGCTGGGACATGCCATTATCGAGAAAGGGACCGGTCGCGCGGGCCGGACCCATCCGTTCGCGAGTCCGCTACTCGTGTCGAACTGTCAGGGGAGGCCGCGTGTCCACGGGTCCCGGCCCCGAAACCGAGCAGTTCCCGCACCGTGCCCTGGGCCTGCCCGGGGCCGCGCACGGCCTCGACGAGCCGGAGGCGGTGCCGGTCGCCACCCGCGGCCGCGGCGCGGTCACCGATCTGGCCGAGGAGGAGTTCACCGTGCCGTCCGCCGATCTGCTGCCGCCGCCCGAGCTGCCCTCCACCGAGGAACTGCTGCTGGCCGCCGACCCGGACGCCCCGCTCGGCCCGCCGGCCGACCTGGCGGTGCTCGAACGCGAGATCCGGCCGCGCCGCCGACTGCGCTGGTGGCAGCTGCTGCCGATCGTGCTGATCGGTGTGGTCGGCTCGCTGATGTTCGCCTTCCCGCTCGCCTTCGGCTCCGGTGACGGCGGCTCCATGGTCGCCATGCTCGGCCTGCTGCTCACCGCCGCCTCGGTCGGCTGGGGCGGGATGGCCGCCCGGCACGCCGGCTACGCCTGGCCGGGCCTGCCCCGCCGCGGCTCCGGGCGCCGCGCCGCCTGGCAGGCCATCGCCGGCTACACCCTGGTCGCCTGCGCCGCCTTCGCGCTGGCGGTCTGGCGCGTGGTGCAGCTGCGCGGCTGACCACCGGTCGGCCGACCACGGGTCGAACGGCTGCGCGGCGGATCGGCGACGGTCAGTACCATCGCAGGGTGAGCGCACGCACCCCCAAGGGCCTGCCCTTCCTCAAGGGCCACGGCACCGAGAACGACTTCGTCATCCTCCCCGACCCGGACGGCCTGCTGCAGCTCGGCCCGGCCGAGGTGGCCCGGCTCTGCGACCGCCGGGCCGGGATCGGCGGCGACGGCCTGCTGCGGGTGGTCCGCTCCGCGCACGACCCGGAAGCGGTCGGCCAGGCCGCGGCGGCCGAGTGGTTCATGGACTACCGCAACTCCGACGGCAGCATCGCCGAGATGTGCGGCAACGGCGTGCGGGTCTTCGCGCGTTACCTGGTGCACGCCGGGCTGGTCGAGCCGGGGGAGCTGGCGGTGGCCACCCGGGCCGGGGTGCGGCGGGTGCGGATCGCCCCGGACGGCCCCGACGGCACGCCGGGCGAGGTGACCGTGGACATGGGCCGGGCGCTGCTGCCCGGACCGGACGGCATCGAGGTGGCGGTGGGCGAGCGGCGCTGGCCGGCCCGCAACGTCAACATGGGCAACCCGCACGCCGTGGCCTTCGTCGCCGACCTCGCCGAGGCCGGCAACCTCTACACCGCGCCCGAGGTCACCCCGGCCGGGGCCTACCCGGAGGGCGTCAACGTCGAGTTCGTGGTGGACCGCGGCGAACGCCACGTCGCGATGCGGGTGCACGAGCGCGGCTCGGGCGAGACCCGCTCCTGCGGCACCGGCACCTGCGCGGTGGCGGTGGCCGCGGCCCGGCGGGCCGGCATCGACCCGGCGGTCACCGGTGCGGCGGTCACCTTCCGGGTGGACGTGCCCGGCGGGCGACTGGTGATCACCGAGCACCCGGACGGACGGGTGGAGATGACCGGCCCCGCGGTGATCGTGGCCGAGGGCGTGGTCGACCAGGACTGGCTCGCCGCCGGCAGCTGAGCGGTGGGGTACCCGGGGCGCCGCGCCCGACAGGCTGACGTTCGGTCAGCGGGGCGGCGCCCTTTCCCCGTTCCGCAGGGCGGTGAATCCGCCCGTTCGAGTGATCTGGCTGACAGAGCGGAAGCAGGGCACCGCGGAACGTGTTGAGCTCGGTAGCATGGACCACCGGGGCAGTCGCCGCTCCGGTGCTCGCTGCCGGAGGTTGCCATGACCGTCGAGACCGGCCGGCCTACCGGCCAGGCCCCCTCACCTGGGACATCTGAGGCTCCGTCAACCGGCCCCCGCCCGTCCGAGGGGCTGTCAGTCGCCGCGTCGCCGGCATCCGCGTTCCCGTCGCCCGACACCCCGTCAGCCCCCCCGGCGCCCGCCGGAGCGCCACCGGCCGCGCCGCCGTCACCCGAACCGCCGTCGCCCGGACGGCGGCTGCTCGGCCGGGCCGCGCTCGGCCGGGCCGGCCGGGCCGCGCTGCTGGCCACCGGCCGCCCTTTGGTCCCGGACGCGATCGAGCCGATCGTGCAGGCCCACCGCCGCCACCACCCGCAGGCCGACCTCGCCCTGCTCGGCCGCGCCTACCGGACCGCCGAGGCCAGCCACCGCGGCCAGAAGCGCAAGAGCGGCGAGCCCTACATCACCCACCCGCTCGCGGTCACCATGATCCTGGCCCAGCTCGGCGCCGAGACCACCACCCTGGTCGCCTCGCTGCTGCACGACACCGTCGAGGACACCGAGGTGACGCTCGACCAGGTGGCCGCCGCCTACGGCCCCGAGGTCGCCTATCTGGTGGACGGCGTCACCAAGCTGGAGAAGGTCGACTTTGGCGCGGCGGCAGAGGCGGAAACGTTCCGCAAGATGCTCGTCGCGACCGGGGACGACCTGCGGGTCATGGTGATCAAGCTGGCCGACCGCCTGCACAACATGCGGACCATCCGGCACATGAAGCCCGCCAGCCAGGTCCGGATCGCCAAGGTCACCCGGGACGTGCTCATCCCGCTGGCCGAACGCCTCGGCATCCAGGTGGTGAAGACCGAGCTGGAGGACATTGTCTTCGCCACCCTGCACCCCGAGGAGCACGCCCGCACCAGAGCCCTGATCGCCGCCCAGGAGGCCGCGCAGCACGCGCTGCTCGACCCGTTCGCCGCCGCGCTGCGCCGCCAGCTGGCCGAGGCGGGGGTGCCGGCCGAGGTGACCGTCCGGCCGCGGCACTGCGTCTCGGTGCACCGGGCGATGCTCCGGCGCACCCAGGACGACGGCGGCCAGGTCGTCCGCCCGCACCCGGCCGACCTGGCGCACCTGCTGGTGGTGGTGGAGGAGAACGCCGACTGCTACGCGGTCCTCGGCGAGTTGCACACCTGCTGGACCCCGTTGCCGGGCGAGTTCAAGGACTACGTGGCGGCTCCCAAGTTCAACCTCTACCAGTCGCTGCACACCGCGGTGTCGGTGGACGGCACCGTGGTCGAGGTGCTGGTCCGCACCCCGCGGATGCACCGGATCGCCGAGTTCGGCGTGGTCGCGCTCGGCAATCCGTGGCAGGCCGGCGCCGAGCAGCCCGGCCGCGACGAGCTCGACGGCACCGACCCGGCCCGCCCCGGCTGGCTCAGCCGGCTGCTGGAGTGGCAGCAGGAGACCCCCGACCCGGACGCCTTCTGGTCCACCCTGACCGCCGACCTCTCCGGCGACCGGGAGATCACCGCGGTCACCGAGGACGGCGCCACCCTGGTGCTGCCGGCCGGCGCCAGCTGCGTGGACGCCGCCTACCAGCTCGGCGAGGAGATGGGCCACCGATGTATCGGCGCCCGGGTGAACGGGCGCCTGGTGGCGCTGGCCACCGAGCTCGCGGACGGCGACGTGGTCGGCATCCTGACCGAGCCGGGCGGCCCCGGCGGCCCCGAGCCCTCCGGGCCGAGCCGCCAGTGGCTGGAGTACACGCTCACCCCGGTGGCCCGGCTGGCCATCGAGCGCTGGCTGGTGGGCCACCCGGACCCGGTCCCGCCCGCCGCCGCGCCGACCGGGCCCGCCCCGCACCGCCCGGCCGGTCCCGCGGGGCCCGCCGGTCAGGGCGGGCGGCCCGCGGCCTGGCACGGCCGGCTGGTGATCGCCCCCGGCCACCCCGGCGCCACCGTCCGGCTGGCCCGCTGCTGCACCCCGGTGCCGCCGGACCGGGTGACCGGCTTCCAGATCCGCGGCGGCTCGATCGCCGTGCACCGCACCGACTGCCCCACCGGCGAGCAGATGCGCGGCGCCGGCCGCGGCCCGGTGCAGCTGGACTGGGCGCCGGAGGCCGGCGCGCCCGCACCGTTCCGGGTGACCCTGCAGGCCGAGGCGCTGAACCGGCCCGGACTGCTGGCCGACCTCACCGCCGCGATGTCGGCCACCGGCCTGGACATCGTGGCCGCGGTGGTCGAGCCGCCCCAGGAACTGCGGGTCCGGCACACCTACACCGTGGAGCTGCCGGGCGCGGCGACCCTGCCGGTGGTGATGCGGGCGATGCTGCGGGTCTCCGGGGTCTACGATGTCCGCCGCCCCGGTCTGGAGGCCCCGCGGCCGCCCCGGCTGCGGCCGCACGCCCGTTCCGGCACAAATGCGGGTGACCCGGCCCCCGGGCCCGTGCGACCATCGAAGGGAATGCGGGACCGCCCCGCCGCGTTAGGAGCGGTGGACGGGCAGCCCGAGGAACCCTAGCCCGTACTCCGTCGAGACCCTAAGGACACGATGACCTCCACGTTCGAAGACCGCGACATTTCCAGCGAGTCCGCCGGCCGCAGCGCCCGCCGGCCCGCTGACCTCCGGGCCGAAGCCCTGATGGACGAGGACCTCGCGGCGTTCGACGAGGGCTTCGACCGGTACGACGGCGAGCAGTACGACCGCAGCGAGCGCGCCGCGCTGCGCCGCGTCGCCGGCCTCTCCACCGAGCTCGAGGACGTCACCGAGGTCGAGTACCGCCAGCTGCGCTTGGAGCGCGTGGTGCTGGTCGGCGTCTGGACCGACGGCACCGTCGAGGAGGCGGAGAACTCGCTCGCCGAGCTCGCCGCGCTGGCCGAGACCGCCGGCTCCGAGGTGCTCGACGGCGTGATCCAGCGCCGTGACAAGCCGGACGCCGCCACCTACATTGGCTCCGGCAAGGCCCAGGAGCTGCGCGACATCGTCGCCGCCACCGGCGCCGACACCGTGGTCTGCGACGGTGAGCTGACCCCCGGCCAGCTGATCCACCTCGAGGACGTGGTGAAGGTCAAGGTGGTCGACCGCACCGCGCTGATCCTGGACATCTTCGCCCAGCACGCCAAGTCCCGGGAGGGCAAGGCGCAGGTCTCGCTGGCGCAGATGCAGTACATGCTGCCGCGGCTGCGCGGCTGGGGTCAGTCGCTGTCCCGGCAGATGGGTGGCGGTGGCTCCGGCTCCTCGGGCGGCGGGATGGCCACCCGTGGTCCCGGTGAGACCAAGATCGAGACCGACCGGCGCCGGATCCGCGAGAAGATGGCGAAGCTCCGCAAGGAGATCGCCGACATGAAGAAGGGCCGGGACACCAAGCGCCAGGAGCGCAAGCGCCACCAGGTGCCCTCGGTGGCGATCGCCGGCTACACCAACGCCGGCAAGTCCTCGTTGCTCAACCGGCTCACCGGCGCCGGGGTGCTGGTGGAGAACGCGCTCTTCGCCACCCTGGACCCGACGGTCCGCCGGGCCACCACCCCCGGCGGGCGGCTCTACACGCTGGCCGACACCGTCGGCTTCGTCCGGCACCTGCCGCACCACCTGGTCGAGGCCTTCCGCTCGACCATGGAGGAGGTCGCCGACGCCGACCTGATCCTGCACGTGGTGGACGGCTCGCACCCCGAGCCGGAGACCCAGCTGGCGGCGGTCCGCGAGGTGATCGTCTCGGTCGAGGCGCAGCACGTGCCGGAGATCGTGGTGATCAACAAGGCCGACGCCGCCGACCCGCACGTGCTGCAGCGGCTGCTGCGCCGCGAGCCGCACGCGATCGTGGTCTCGGCCCGCTCCGGTCACGGCATCGAGGAACTGCTCCAGCTGATCGACCAGGAGCTGCCGCGTCCGGCGGTCGAGGTGCACGCGCTGGTCCCGTACACCCGGGGCGACCTGGTCTCCCGGGTGCACGCCGAGGGCGAGCTGCTGGAGACCGAGCACACCGGCGAGGGCACGCTGCTGCGGGCCAAGGTGGCGGCCGAGCTGGCCGCCGAGCTGGAGCGCTACGCGGTCGCCGTGCAGCGCTGAGTCGGGCAGCGCCGAGCCAGGCGCAGCAGAGTCGGGCGTAGCTGATCCGAGCAGCAGGTGAACGGCCCCGGGAGAGTCTCCCGGGGCCGTTCGCGCGTCACGGGAGCCGGGTCATCGTGGTGAACATCTGCTGCGCCTGCTCCGCCAGCGCCGGCCCCGCCAGCCAGGCGGCCGGGTTGGGGCCGATCGAGGTGTTGCTGACCAGTGCCGGCTTGCCGTCCGACCCGGTCGCCAGCCAGCCGCCGCCGCTGGAGCCGGCGGTCATGGTGCAGCCGATGGCCAGCATGGTGGGCCGGGTCGGGTCGTAGGAGAGCCGGGCCGGGTGGCCGCCGTCGCAGCGCTCCAGCTGCTGCCCGTCGAACGGGTGCACGGCGGGGTAGCCGTAGGCGGTGACCGCGGTCAGCCGGTCGCGCGGGGCGTCGAACCAGATCGGGACCGAGCCGCCGACCTCCTCCTCCAGCGACTTGCCGGGCAGGTCCGGATCGGCCACCCGGATGATCCCGGAGTCGTACTGGCTCACCGCCCCGCCCGCCGTGTCGTTGCCCTCGGCCATCCACTGCGGCGCCACCAGGGCGGAGTTCGCCCACCAGCGGCCGAGCGGGGCCACCTGGGCCAGCGTGGTCTGCCGGCCGTCACCGGCGGCGCCGGCGGCGTTGTAGTCCGGGACGAAGGCGATGTTCTGGTACCAGTCGCCGCCCTTGCCGCCGTGCAGGCAGTGGCCGGCGGTCCACACCAGGTTGCTCCTGCCCGGGTGCTGCGGGTCGCTGACCACGGTGCCGGAGCAGACGTACATGCCGCGCGGGCTCTTGGCGAAGATCTTGCCGAAGACCGCGAGGCCCGCCGGGTAGGGGTGCGGCTCGGCGACGGCCGGGACGGCGGCGGGCGGCGGGTCGCTCGGGTCCCCGGTGGCGTCGGGGGAGGCCGTCGCGGCGGTGGCGGTGGCGGTGGCGGTAGCGGTCGAGGCAGTGGCGGAAGCGGTTGCCGTCGTGGCCGGGGTGGACGGACCGGCCGTCGCCGGGGCCGGCGGCGCGGTCGGGGCCGGCGCCGCGGCGGACCGCATCGCGTCCGGGGACCAGAGGTCCTGTGCGACCGCGTTGTGCAGCAGGTGCTGCTGCGCCCAGTGCGACCAGTCGGCGGCACCCCAGTGGCGCAGGTTGCCCAGGTCGCCCAGCCCGCCGCCGCTGTGGCCGCCGCTCGAGGCGCAGCCCGCGGTCAGCGCCAGTCCGGCCGCCAGCACGGCCGCGAAGACCCGCCGCCCGGCAGCCGACCGGGCGGCGGCGACGGAGGCGGCCATCAGTCCTTCTTGCTGATGTAGGCCAGCGCGCTCTGCGCCACGTCGTCCAGGTAGGGGCCGGCCAGCCAACCGCTCTGGGCCGGGCCGATCGAGGTGTTGCTCACCAGTGCGGGCTTGCCGTCGCGCATCGCGAACCAACCGCCGCCGCTGGAGCCCGGGGTCATCGTGCAGCCGATCACGTTCATCGCCGGGCGCGAGGTGTCGAAGGCGAGCCGGGTCGGCTTGCCGCCCGCGCAGCTCTCCATCTCCATGCCGTCGTACGGCGTCGCGGACGGGAAGCCGATCGCGGTGACCGCGGTCAGCTGGTCGCGCGGGGCGTTGAACCAGACCGGCACCGAGCCGCCGACGGTCTCCTCCAGCGACTTGCCGCCGCCGTCCTGGTTCTCCACCTTGAGGATGCCGAAGTCGTACTGGCTGGCCGGGCCGCCCTCCTCGCTGCCCTCGGCGTACCACTGCGGCGAGGAGATCGCCGTGGTGGCGTCCCAGATGCCGAACGGTGCGAACTGGCTCGCGTCGGTGGGCTGCTTGCCGCCGCTGACCGCGCCGGAGGAGTTGAAGGCCGGTACGAAGACGATGTTGCTGTACTGCTGGCCGCTCTTGCCGGTGGTCAGGCAGTGGCCGGCGGTCCAGATCAGGTTGCTCTTGCCCGGGTGCTGCGGGTCGGAGATCACGGTGGCCGAGCAGACCGCGTGCTGGCCCGGGGCGACGTCGAAGAAGAGCTTGCCGTCCACCGCGTTCTGCTTGTAGGGGTGGGCGATGGCCTGGGCCGGGATCGGCGCGGGCAGCGGGTCGGTGCTGCCGTCGGTGGGCTGCTGCGGCGGGGCGACCGGGTCGGTGGGCTTGGCCTGGAGCATCTTCTGCAGGTTCCAGAAGCCCTTCACCGCCTGCGGGATGGCGTGCTGCTTGGCCCAGGTGTCCCAGTCCGAGAACTTCCACTTCTTCAGGTCGCCCAGGCTCGGCAGGCCCAGCGAGCTCGGCAGGTTGATCGGGCTCGACGGGCTGGGCGCGGCCGAACTCGGCACCGCGGACGGCACCGGGGCCGACTGCGTCCGGTCGCCGCTGCCGCTCGATCCGCAGGCGGCGACTCCGAACAGGGTGAGCGCCACCGCGCCCGCTGCCGCGGTGCGTCGGTGCAGGCCGGTCTTCACTGGTGACATCGGTTCAGTTCCCCCATGGAGGTTCGCGCTGGAAAGGTCGTGCGGAGTTCCGCGGTGCCCCTGCGCCGCCGGCGGGCAGCTGACGAGTCTGCCATGGGGTCCGGACGCCGGCGGCCGGCCCCCGGTTGCACCTGGTGAGGTGGACGCACCGGGCGGTCACCGCGGAAGGCGGCCCCGGCTGTGGCGGCGCGCGCGGCTCCGGCCAGCGAACCGGTGGCCGCGGGCCCGTGATTCCCGGGCGGCCCGCTCGTTGGACCGAGTGGATGAACCCCGTCGGGCTGCGGACCCGGCCCGGGGTGCCCGCCCCACCGCACCGAGGAGCCGCCTTGAGCACCGCCCTGACCGGAGCGCCGGCCACCGTCCCGCGGCAGCCCGACCAGCCGGCCGACACCGACCCGCTGCTGCACGAGGACCCCGCGGTGGCGGCCGAGCAGGCGGCCGTCGAGGCGCTGCTGCGCTGCTGGTGCCGGGAGACCGGGGCCGGGCCGGACGCCGACGGGCGGCTGCGGATCCCGGTGCTGGCGGGGGCGGCCCGGCTGCTCGCCGAGGTGCGCCACTGGTCGCCGTGCGGCTGGCACCGGTTCGGCCCGGCGACGCTGGCTCCCGGCCCGGCGGAGCCAGGGGCGCCGGTCGACGCGGTGACCGCCGCCGCGTTGCTGGCCCGTGAGGCCGGCGCCGCCCCGGCGCCCGCCCAACTGGCCGACCTGGTGGGCCGGGTGGCCGACTCGGTGCGCCGCACCGCCGACGTGCTCCGCCACCGGCGCACCCAGCAGGGCCCCGAGCCCGACTCCGGCTTCCTGCGCGCCGAGCAGGCCCTGCTGCTCGGCCACCCGCTGCAGCCCGACCCGAAGAGCCGCGACGGCCTCGGCCCGGCCCAGAGCGCCGCCTACTCCCCGGAGCTGCGCGGCCGCTTCGCCCTGCACTGGTTCGCGGTCGACCGCGACCTGCTGGCCGCCGACTCCGCCCTGGCGACCAGCGCCGAACAGCTCACCGCGCAGCTGCTCGGCGCCCCCGGGCTGCTGCCGCCGAACACCGCCGCGCTGCCGCTGCACCCCTGGCAGGCCCAGGAGTTGCAGTGCCGCCCGCAGATCGCCGAGCTGCTGGCCGCCGGTGCGCTGCACGACCTGGGCCGGCACGGCGAGCCGTGGTACCCCACCTCCTCGGTGCGCACCGTCTTCCGCCCCGGCACCCCGTGGATGCTCAAGCTCTCGCTCGGGCTGCGGATCACCAACTCCCGCCGGGAGAACCTGCGCAAGGAGCTGCACCGGGGCCTCGAGGTGCACCGGCTGCTGGCCGCCGGGCTGGGCGCCGAGTGGCGGGCCGCCCACCCGGAGTTCGACATCGTGCGCGACCCCGCCTGGATCGGCGTCGACCTGCCGGGCCACGACCACGCCCGGGCCGGCGGATTCGACACGGTGCTGCGGCAGCAGCCGTTCACCGACGCCACCCGGGTCGGCTGCGTGGCCGCGCTGGTCGCCGAGCGCCCGCTCGGCGAGCCGACCCGCACCGTGCCCTCGGCGCTCGGCGACCTGCTGCGCACGCTGGCCCGGCGCAGCGGCCGCCCGCTGCCGACGGTGGCCGCCGAGTGGTTCCTGCGCTACCTGGAGGCCGTGGTGCTCCCGGTGCTCTGGCTGGACGGGCGGGCCGGCATCGCGCTGGAGGCGCACCAGCAGAACACCCTGGTGCTGTTGGACGCCGACGGCTGGCCCAGCGGTGGGCGCTACCGCGACAACCAGGGCTACTACTTCCGCGCCGGGCACGCCGAGCGGCTGCGCGAGCGGCTGCCCGGGCTCGGCGTGACCAGTGACACCTTCGTCGACGACCAGGTGGCCGACGAGCGCTTCGCCTACTACCTGGGGATCAACCACGTCCTCGGCCTGATCGGCGCGTTCGGCGCGCAGCGACTGGCCGACGAGCGGGTGCTGATCGCCGCGCTGCGCCGCTTCCTGGCCGGCCCGGCCGCCCGGGCCACCGGGTCCACGCTGCCCGAGCACCTGCTCCAGGCGCCCACCCTGCGCTGCAAGGCCAACCTGCTGACCCGGCTGCACGGGCTGGACGAGCTGGTCGGCCCGGTGCAGTCGCAGTCCGTCTACGTCACGGTGCCCAACCCGGTGGCGGGCGGATGACCGCGCTGGCCACCCCGGTCGGGGAGTTCCGGTTGCGGCTGGTCCGGTCGGAGGACCTGCCGCTGATCACCGGCTGGATGAACGATCCGGTGGTGGACGCCTTCTGGGAACTGGCCGGCCCGCCCGAGCGCACCGAGCGGCACGTGCGCGCCCAGCTCGACGGCGACGGGCGCAGCGTGCCCCAACTCGGCGTGCTGAACGGGATCCCGGTCAGCTACTGGGAGGTCTACCGGGTCGAGCAGGACCGGCTGGCCCGCCACTACCCGGCCCGCAGCGGCGACGTCGGCCTGCACCTGCTGCTCGGCCCGCCGGAGAGCCGCGGCCGGGGGCTGGGCAGCCTGCTGCTGCGGGCGATGGCGGAGCACCTGCTGCGCACCAGCCCGCGGGTGGTCGCCGAGCCCGACCTGCGCAACACGCCGTCGCTGCGGGCCTTCGAGCGGGCCGGGTTCAGCCGTGCCGGCGAACTCGAGCTGCCGGAGAAGCGCGCGGCGCTGATGCTGCGGGAGAGGGAGAGCTGATGGCGGACCGGACGGCGGCGCACCTGGATCTGCTGGGCATCGGCATCGGCCCGTTCAACCTCTCGCTGGCCGCGCTGGCCGACCGGGAGCCGGGGCTGCGCGCGCTGTTCTGCGACCGCAGGCCGCAGTTCAGCTGGCACCCCGGGATGCTGGTGGACGGCGCGCGGATGCAGGTGCCCTTCCTGGCCGACCTGGTCTCGCTGGTCGACCCCACCAACCCCTGGTCCTTCCTCAACTACCTGCGCGCCCACGACCGGCTCTTCCCGTTCTACTTCGCCGAGCGCTTCCAGCTACCCCGCCGCGAGTACGACCACTACTGCCGCTGGGCCGCCGAGTCCCTGGCCAGCTGCGAGTTCGACACCGAGGTGCGGGAGGTGCGGTGGAGCGACGGCGCGTTCACCGCCACGCTGCGGGGCACCGGCGGGGAGCGCCGGGTGCGCGCCCGCAACCTGGTGCTCGGGGTCGGCACCGAGCCGGCCCGCCCCGTCGCCTTCGCCGCGCTCGCCGGGCAGCCGGCCGTCTTCCACTCCGGGCAGTACCTGGAGCGGCGCGGTTCGCTGGCCGGCGCCCGGGACATCACCGTGGTCGGCTCCGGCCAGTCCGGCGCCGAGGTCTTCCTGGACCTGCTGCGCACCAGGGAGGGCGACGGGACCAGGCTGCGCTGGCTCACCCGGACCAGGGCGCTGGCCCCGATGGAGTACTCCAAGCTGGGGCTGGAGCACTTCACCCCCGACTACACCCGCTACTTCCACGCGCTGCCCGCGCCGGTCCGCGACCGCCTGGTGGCCGAGCAGTGGCAGCTGCACAAGGCGGCCAGCGCCGAGACCCTGGCCGAGATCCACGACCTGCTCTACGAGCGCACCATCGGCCGCCCGATCGGCTCGGTGGCGGCCGAGATCACTCCCGGCACCGAGGTGGTCGAGGCGCTGCCCGGCCCCTGCGGGGGCTTCGAACTGCGCTGCCGGCACCGCGACTCCGGGGCCGACCGGGTGCTGCGCACCGACGCGGTGGTGCTGGCCACCGGCTACCGGGCGGCCCGGCCGCCGGCCCTGGAGCCGCTGGCCGAGCTGATCGACTGGGACGAGCAGGGCCGGTTCCGGGTCGACCTGGACCACCGGGTGGCCACCGCCCCGGAGCTGACCGGCGGCCTCTACGTGCAGAACGCCGAGCTGCACACGCACGGGGTCGGCACCCCGGACCTCGGGCTCGGCGCGCACCGCGCGGCGGTGATCCTCAACGCGCTCACCGGCCGCACGGTGCACCGCCTGCCCGCCCGGACCGCGTGGACCAGCTTCGCCCCGGTAGTTCCGACGGCCCCGGCAGTCCCGGCCGCGCTGCCCGCCCAGGGCGCCGCCTCCCCCGACCGTCCCCGAGGAGTGGACCGTGCCCCGTCCGCCCGCCGCTGACCCGCTGACCGGGCCGCGCTGGCGCGCCGCCTGCCGCGCCCTGCTGGCCAAGCTGCTCGCCGAGTTCGCCTACGAGGAGCTGCTGCGCCCCGAGCCGGCACCGGGCGGCTGGCGGCTGGTGCTGCCGGACGGGCCGGAGTACCGGTTCGCCGCCCGGCGCGGCGCGTACGGCGGCTGGCAGGTCGACCCGGACTCGATCCTGGCCGACGACCGCAAGACCGACGACCCGTTCGCCTTCGTGCTGGCCGCCCGCCGGTTACTCGGCCTGGCCGGCGACACCAGCGGTCACCTGGTCCGGGAGCTGACCGCCACCCTGCTGGCCGACGTCCGGCTGGCGGCCGGCGCGCTGAGCGCGGCCGAGCTGGCCGACCTGGACCACCCCGCGCTGGAGGGCCACCAGAGCGGCCACCCGTGGCTGGTCCTCAACAAGGGCCGGATCGGTTTCTCGGCCGCGGACGCCGCCGTCTGGACCCCGGAGGCGCGCAGCCTGCAGCCGCTCGGCTGGCTCGCCGTCCACCGCGACCTGGCCGAGTACCGCGGCACCGGCGCACTCACCGACCCCGAGGCGCTCTACCGCGCCGAGCTCGACCCCGAGGTGCTGGCCGACTACCGGCGCCGGCTCTCCGAACAGGGCCTGGACCCGGCCGCCTACCTGCTGCTGCCGGTCCACCCCTGGCAGTGGGACGAGACGGTGCTGCCGCTGTTCGCCCCCTGGGTGGCCGAGGGCCGGATCGTGCCGCTGCCCGCCGACCGCGACCTGCGGCTGCCACAGCAGTCGATCCGTTCCTTCTTCAACGCCACCACCCCGCTGCGGCACACCGTCAAGCTGCCCCTGTCGGTGCTCAACACGCTGGTCTGGCGCGGCCTGCCGACCGAGCGCACGCTGGCCGCGCCCGCCGTCACCGCCTGGATCCACCGGCTGCGCGACCAGGACCCGTTCCTGCGCGACGAGTGCCGGGTGGTGCTGCTGGGCGAGGTCGCCTCGGTCACCGTCGAGCACCCCTACTACGCGCAGCTGCCGGAGGCGCCCTACCAGTACAAGGAGCTGCTCGGCGCGATCTGGCGGGAGCCGCTGGGGGCGCACCTGGAGCCCGGGGAGCGCGGGCGCACCCTGGCCGCGCTGCTGGCGACGGGGGCGGACGGGCGGACCCTGGTCGAGGAGCTGGTCGCCCGCTCCGGGCTGGACGTGCGGGACTGGACCGCCCGGCTGTTCGCCGTGATGCTGCCCCCGCTGCTGCACTTCCTGTACCGCTACGGGACCGTCTTCTCGCCGCACGGGGAGAACGCGATCCTGCTCTTCGACGAGCGCGACGTGCCGGTGCGGCTCGCGGTCAAGGACTTCGTCGACGACGTCAACCTGAGCGACCGGGACCTGCCGGAGCTGCGCGGCCTGCCGCCCGCGGTGGCCGGGGTGCTGCTGCGCGAGGACCCGGCGGGGCTGTGCCAGTTCCTGCACGCGGGCCTGTTCATCGGCGTCTACCGCTTCCTGGCCCCGCTGCTGGAGGACCGGCTCGGGCTGCCGGAGACCGAGTTCTGGCGGCTGCTGCGGGCCGAGGTGCTGGCCCACCAGGCCCGCTTCCCGGAGCTGGCGGACCGCTTCGCGCTCTTCGACCTGCTCACCCCGACCATCGACCGGCTCTGCCTGAACCGCAACCGGCTGCTGCTGGACGGTTACCGGGACCGGCCGCACCGCCCGCACGCCGCGGTGCACGGGCAGGTGGCCAATCCGCTGGCCGCCGGCTGGCCCGGGGTGGGCGTGCCGGGTCCGCGCGCGGGCGCCGGGAACGGCGCATACGAGGGCACTCGGAACGGCGCTCGCGAGGGCGCTGGGGAAGGCGCCCACGAGGGCGTTGTCAGTCCGGCCCCGTAGGGTGGAAGGGCCATGACGAACGACTCCGCACCCCAGCTGCTGCCCGCCGAGGGTGGCCCCGTGCCGACCGGCCGCATCCCCGAGCTCCTGCACGCCGCGGTCACCGCGGTCGGCGGAGTCGAGCGGCCCGGCCAGATCCAGATGGCCGAGGCCGTCGCCGCGGCCGTGGACAGCGCCGAACACCTGCTCGTGCAGGCCGGCACCGGCACCGGGAAGTCCCTCGCCTACCTGGTCCCGGCGCTCGCCCACGGCGACCGCGTGGTGGTGGCCACCGCCACGCTCGCGCTGCAACGCCAGCTGGTGGAGCGGGACTTGCCGCGCACCGTGGAGGCGCTGCACCCGATCCTGCGCCGCCGCCCACTGTTCGCGATGCTCAAGGGCCGCTCCAACTACCTCTGCCTGCACCGGGCCAACGAGGGCACCCCGAGCGACGAGGGCGAGGGCCTGTTCGACCCGGCCGAGGTGCTCGGCGGCGCGAGCAGCAAGCTCGGCCAGGACGTGCTGCGGCTGCGCGACTGGGCGGACGAGACCGAGACCGGCGACCGCGACGACCTGACGCCGGGCGTCTCCGACAAGGCCTGGGCCCAACTCTCCGTCAGCTCCCGCGAGTGCCTGGGCGCCAGCCGCTGCGCCTACGGCCAGGAGTGCTTCGCCGAGAAGGCCCGGGAGCGGGCCAAGCTGGCCGACGTGGTGGTCACCAACCACGCGCTGCTGGCGATCGACGCGATCGAGGGCGCGCCGGTGCTGCCGGAGCACGAGCTGCTGATCATCGACGAGGCGCACGAACTGGTGAACCGGGTGACCGGGGCGGCCACCGCCGAGCTGACCGTCGGCGCGGTCAACCGGGCGGTGAAGCGGGCCGCCAAGCTGGCCAACGAGAAGGCGGTGGACGCGCTGCAGGCCGCCGCCGAGAGCTACCACGGCCTGATGGAGACCGCCCAGCCGGGCAAGGTCGACGAGCTGCCCGAGTACCTGGGCTACGCGGTCGCCGCGATCCGGGACGCCAGCCGGCTGGTGATCACCTCGCTCGGCGAGACCCGGGACAAGGGCCTGTCCGACGAGGACGCGGTGCGCAAGCAGGCGATGGCCGCCGCCGAGACGTTGCACGACACCACCGAACGGCTGCTCTCCGAGTCGCCCTACGACGTGGTCTGGATCGAGCGCAACGACCGCTACGGGCTGGTCCCGGCCTCGCTGCGGGTGGCGCCGATGACCGTCTCCGGGCTGCTGCGGGAGAAGCTCTACCAGGAGCGGTCGGTGGTGCTCACCTCGGCCACCCTCAAGCTGGGCGGGGACTTCACCGGGGTGGCCGGCTCGGTCGGCCTGCCCGCCGAGGGGCGGCTGCCGGACCAGCGCACCGGCGGCGAGCCGGAGCGCGCGGGCGGGGAGGACGCGCCGCCGTACTGGCGCGGGCTGGACGTCGGCTCGCCGTTCTCCTACCCCAAGCAGGGCATCCTCTACGTCGCCAAGCACCTGCCGCCGCCCGGCCGGGAGCCGGAGCGGCCGCAGATGCTCGACGAGCTGGCCGAGCTGATCGAGGCGGCCGGCGGGCGCACGCTCGGCCTGTTCTCCTCGATGCGCGCCGCCCAGACCGCGGCCGAGCAACTACGCGAGCGGCTGGAGCTGCCGATCCTGCTGCAGGGCGAGGACACCCTCGGCGAGCTGATCCGGGCCTTCGCGAGCGATGCGCCGACCTGTCTGTTCGGCACCCTCTCGCTCTGGCAGGGGGTGGACGTGCCCGGCTCCGCCTGCCAGCTGGTGGTGATGGACCGGATCCCGTTCCCGCGGCCGGACGACCCGCTGATGAGCGCCCGGCAGAAGGCGGTCGAGGAGGCGGGGGGCAACGGCTTCATGGCGGTGGCGGCCACCCACGCCGCGCTGCTGATGGCGCAGGGCGCCGGCCGGCTGGTGCGCGCGGCCGACGACCGCGGGGTGGTGGCGGTGCTCGACCCGCGGCTGGCCACCGCGCGGTACGGCGGCTTCTTCCGCTCCTCGATGCCGGACTTCTGGTACACCACCGACCGCAACCAGGTGCGGCGCTCGCTGGCCGCGATCGACGCCTCGGCACCGCCGGTCCGGCCGGTCGCCAAGCGGGGTTAGCCGCACGCACCGCGGGGCCCCGGCTGCTTGGTGCGGCCGGGGCCCC
>NZ_JBNQTI010000090.1:0-7150 GCF_050325825.1 Kitasatospora sp. LaBMicrA B282 | reverse complement strand
GGGGGGTGGTCTGGGGGGGCGGAGCGCACTCTCGAGAAAAAAGGGTTAGGAAGAAAAAAAAAGGGGACAAATTCACCCCCCCCCCCCCCCCCCCCCTCTTTTCCCCCCCCCCCCCCCCCCGGTGCGGTGGAGCGCGTGCTGGGTCGGGTGGAGCGGGTACCGGGTCAGGTGGAGCGCTCCCGGGTCAGAGGCGGCGCAGCACGGCGACCACCTTGCCCAGGATGGTCGCGTTGTCGCCCGGGATGGGCTCGTAGGCCGGGTTGTGCGGCATCAGCCAGATCCGCCCGTCCTCGCGCTTGAGGCGCTTGACGGTGGCCTCGCCGTCGATCATCGCGGCGACGATGTCGCCGTTCTCGGCGACCGGCTGGCGGCGCACGGTGACCCAGTCGCCGTCGCAGATCGCGGCCTCGATCATCGAGTCGCCGCGCACGGTGAGCGCGAACAGCTCGCCCTCGCCGACCAGCTGGCGGGGGAGCGGGAAGACGTCCTCGACGGTCTGTTCGGCCAGGATCGGCCCACCGGCGGCGATCCGGCCGACCAGCGGCACGTAGGAGGTGGAGGGGCGACCGGCGGCCTCGGCGGTGTTGGGGCGGGTCACCTCGACGCCGCGCACCTCGTAGGCGCGCGGGCGGTGCGGGTCCCGGCGCAGGAAGCCCTTGCGCTCCAGGGCCATCAGCTGGTGCGCCACCGAGGAGGTGGAGGAGAGCCCGACGGCCTGCCCGATCTCCCGCATGCTCGGGGGGTAGCCGCGGCGCTGCACCGAATCCCGGATCACGTCGATCACCCGGCGCTGGCGCTCGGTGAGGCCGGCCTCGTCGGTGCGGATGCCGGGCGGGCGGCCGGGCAGCGAGCGGACCTGGCCGCCGGGCAGGCCGAGCGGTACGTCCTGCACCGAGGCGTGTTCGACCGGCTGGTCGGGGAGGTAGCCCGGGGTGCCGCCGGCGCGCTGGGCGTCGCTGCGTTCCATGCCGCTGCGTTCCATGTTGGGGTCCAAGCTCTGCTGGTCCGTGGCCGCCCGGCCGGCGAGGTGCGCGGAGCGGTCCTGCACCGGGATGCCGCGGCCGTCGGCGACGGTGGTGGGGAGGTTCTGGACGGCGGTGGTAACAGGGGTGGACATCGGGGTGGAAGCGGTGCTGCTGGTCTGTACGGTGCTCACGGCGGCCCCTCTCGTCGGGCGTTCTCCCTTGCCTGCCCAGCCCAACGGCAGCACCTATCGAAAGGTTGCGCCAAACACACGTTCGAGTGAATTATTTGGGAGTCGGCTGACTCGATCAAGGCTTTGGGTGTATGTCGATTAAATGTTCGATCGGATCGATTCTAGAGGGCGATCGGATGGCCCGTGCGGCGCGGGGGTGAGATCGCCGACATTCGTCCCCGGCTGGCCGGAATCCGCTCCTCGGCTGTCCGGGTGAGCCTTCCGAACGGGCCCCGGCGGCCTGGGCCCGACTGACCAGCGGCGATTCCGCGGGGTGATCCGAGGGATACCGGATCCGGCGTGTCAGCTCGGTGTGTCGCCCCAGATCTAGTGGTTACATAGGTGTCCGCAGCCCACAGGTTGTGGTCCCCTGGTTTTTGATCATGGTGGACGTCGCCTAGACTGAACGCTGCTCGCCCGCCAGTCGCACCCAGAAGGGAGTCGTCCGTGCACTGTCCCTTCTGCCGGCACTCCGACAGCCGCGTGGTCGACAGCCGCACCACCGACGACGGCAGCTCGATCCGCCGCCGGCGGCAGTGCCCCGACTGCGGTCGGCGCTTCACCACGGTGGAGACCGCGGCACTGATGGTGATCAAGCGCAGCGGGGTGACCGAGCCGTTCAGCCGGGAAAAGGTGATCTCCGGAGTCCGCAAGGCCTGCCAGGGCCGCCCGGTCACCGAGGACGCCCTGGCCCTGCTCGGCCAGCGGGTCGAGGAGTGCGTGCGGGCCAGTGGCAGCGCGGAACTCTCCACCCACGACGTGGGGCTCGCCATACTCGGCCCGCTGAAGGACCTGGACGTCGTCGCGTACCTGCGGTTCGCCTCGGTCTACCAGGCCTACGACGGGCTCGCCGACTTCGAGGCCGCCATCACCGAGCTGCGCGGCGCCGAGCGGTCGGCGGCGGACGCGGCCGAGGCCGACGGGGTGGCGATCGCCGTCCCCGCCGCGGCCCCCTAGGACCGCGCAGCCGTCGCCGGTCCGGCGGCGGCCCGGCAGTGGTCCGGACAGCAGCAGCTCTCACAACAGCATCGGCAGACAGCAGCACCAACGGCCCGTCCAGGGCTGACGCGCGCCCGGAAACGGTGCGCCTTCCAGACAAACCGTGCGAACCGGTCGGACGTCCGGCCTGCCCGCACCCCAGGAGAAGCGAAGAAGCAGCGATACCCCTCTGCGCTCAAAGGCGACAATTGGGGTATTCGGGGCGTATGCCCAGGAGGAGGAGAACAGTGACAGACACCACGAGCGGTTCCGCACGCGGGTCGAAGTCCGAGAAGGCGGCCAAGGGGTCCGGCAAGGCCCCCAAGGGCGGTCTGCGGCTGGAGCGCATCTACACCACTCCCGGGGTGCACCCCTACGACGCGGTCAGCTGGGAGCGGCGCGACGTCGTCATGACCAACTGGCGTGACGGCTCGATCAACTTCGAGCAGCGCGGCGTCGAGTTCCCCGACTTCTGGTCGGTCAACGCGGTCAACATCGTCACCTCGAAGTACTTCCGCGGCGCCGTCGGCACCCCGCAGCGCGAGTGGAGCCTCAAGCAGATCATCGACCGCGTGGTGCTCACCTACCGCGCCGCCGGCGAGAAGCACGGCTACTTCGCCTCGCCCGCCGACGCCGAGATCTTCGAGCACGAGCTGACCCACGCCCTCCTCCACCAGGTGTTCAGCTTCAACTCGCCGGTCTGGTTCAACGTCGGCACCAAGCAGCCGCAGCAGGTCAGCGCCTGCTTCATCCTGTCCGTCGACGACTCCATGGAGTCGATCCTCGACTGGTACAAGGAAGAGGGCATGATCTTCAAGGGCGGCTCCGGCGCCGGCCTGAACCTCTCCCGGATCCGCTCCTCCAAGGAGCTGCTCTCCTCCGGCGGCAACGCCTCCGGCCCGGTCTCCTTCATGCGCGGCGCCGACGCCTCGGCCGGCACCATCAAGTCCGGTGGCGCCACCCGCCGCGCGGCCAAGATGGTCGTGCTCGACGTCGACCACCCGGACGTCGAGGCCTTCATCGAGACCAAGGTGAAGGAGGAGGAGAAGATCCGCGCGCTGCGCGACGCCGGTTTCGACATGGACCTCGGCGGCGACGACATCACCTCCGTGCAGTACCAGAACGCCAACAACTCGGTCCGCGTCTCGGACGAGTTCATGACGGCGGTCGAGAACGGCACCGAGTTCGGCCTGCGCGCCCGGATGACCGGCGAGGTCATCGAGACCGTCGACGCCAAGAAGCTGTTCCGCAAGATGGCCGAGGCCGCCTGGGCCTGCGCCGACCCGGGCATCCAGTACGACTCGACGATCAACCACTGGCACACCTGCCCCGAGTCCGGCCGGATCAACGCCTCCAACCCGTGCTCGGAGTACATGCACCTGGACAACTCCAGCTGCAACCTCGCCTCGCTGAACCTGATGAAGTTCCTGCGCGACGATGACTCGTTCGACGCCACCACCTTCGCCAAGGTCGTCGAGCTGGTCATCACCGCGATGGACATCTCGATCTGCTTCGCCGACTTCCCGACCGAGAAGATCGGCGAGACCACCCGCGCCTACCGCCAGCTGGGCATCGGCTACGCCAACCTCGGCGCCCTGCTGATGGCCACCGGCCACGCGTACGACTCCGACGGCGGCCGCGCCCTGGCCGGTGCGATCACCTCGCTGATGACCGGCACCGCCTACCGCCGCGGCGCCGAGCTGGCCGGCGTGGTCGGCCCCTACGACGGCTACGCCCGCAATGCCACCGCGCACCAGCGGGTCATGCGGCAGCACGCCGACGCCAACGCCGCCGCCGTCGCGCTGGACGACCTGGACGCCCCGGTCTGGGCCGCGGCCGGCGAGACCTGGCAGGACGTGCTCCGGATCGGCGCGCGGAACGGTTTCCGCAACGCCCAGGCCTCGGTGCTCGCCCCCACCGGCACCATCGGCCTGATGATGGACTGCGACACCACCGGCGTCGAGCCCGACCTCGCCCTGGTCAAGTTCAAGAAGCTGGTCGGCGGCGGCTCGATGCAGATCGTCAACAACACCGTCCCGCGCGCCCTGAAGCGCCTGGGCTACCACCCCGAGGCGGTCGAGGCGGTCGTCGCCCACATCGCCGAGCACGGCAACGTGGTCGACGCCCCCGGCCTGAAGACCGAGCACTACGAGGTCTTCGACTGCGCCATGGGCGAGCGCTCCATCTCGCCGATGGGTCACGTGCGGATGATGTCGGCGATCCAGCCGTGGATCTCCGGTGCGATCTCGAAGACCGTGAACATGCCGGCCTCCTCCACCGTGGAGGACGTCGAGGAGGTCTACTTCGAGGCCTGGAAGCTCGGCGTCAAGGCGCTGGCCATCTACCGCGAGAACTCGAAGGTCGGCCAGCCGCTCTCGGCCAAGAAGACCAAGCAGGACGAGACCGCCGTCGCCGTCGCCGAGCCGGTCGTCGAGAAGATCGTCGAGTACCGCCCGGTCCGCAAGCGCCTGCCCAAGGGCCGCCCGGGCATCACCACCTCCTTCACCGTGGGTGGCGCCGAGGGCTACATGACCGCCAACTCCTACCCGGACGACGGCCTCGGCGAGGTCTTCCTCAAGATGTCCAAGCAGGGCTCGACCCTGGCGGGCATGATGGACGCCTTCTCCATCGCCGTCTCGGTCGGCCTGCAGTACGGCGTGCCGCTGGAGACCTACGTCGCGAAGTTCACCAACATGCGCTTCGAGCCGGCCGGTCTGACCGACGACCCGGACGTGCGGATGGCCCAGTCGATCGTCGACTACATCTTCCGCCGCCTGGCGCTGGACTTCCTGCCCTTCGAGACCCGCTCGGCCCTCGGCATCCACTCCGTCGAGGAGCGCCAGCGTCACCTGGAGACCGGCTCCTACGAGCCGCTCGACGACGACCTGGACGTCGAGGGTCTGGCCCAGTCCGCCCCGCGCGCCGTCGCCCCGGCCCCGGCCAAGCCCGAGGCCCCGGCCAAGCCGGCCGCCGCCAAGGCCCCGCACAACTCGACCGAGCTCCTGGAGATCCAGCTCGGCCTGAACGCGGACGCCCCGCTCTGCTTCTCCTGCGGCACCAAGATGCGCCGCGCGGGCAGCTGCTACCTCTGCGAGGGCTGCGGCTCGACCAGCGGTTGCAGCTGAGCGATCGGCAACGGCCCCGGCCGCGTCGGATCACCTGACCCGGCCGGGTAGCCGACCGCTGTCACACCCGGGAGGGATCGGCTTCGTGCCGGTCCCTCCCGGTGTCGTTTCCGGGACCGGCCGATGGCGCCGTGGAGTGCCGATGGCACCGTGAAGCAACGTGTGCGAACTGCCACCGGATGCGCACGTCGGACCGTCGTCCCGGTGCTGCCGGAGTGGGCCCGAAACCGGCCAATATGGTCGCTGGATGTCCATAAGGTCAACTCCCCGTTTGAGTGGCTTATCTGAATCGATATGATCTGGTGACCGCGTGAACTGATCATGGATCTTCCGGCCGCGGGAGGCTGGCGCGCTGTTGCTTGACCTTTTGCTCCGACGCCCGCCCCGAGGTACTGCGCCATGACCGCACGCTCCCGCCTGTTCGGCAGTACGGCCGCGCTGTGCGCTGTCCCGGGGGTGGCGGCCGGGGTCGTGGTGGTGGCGGCGGTGCTGGCGGCGCCGGAGCGGGATCGGGGGGCAGTGGGGGTGTGGGGTTCGGTGCTGGGGGCCGCGTGGTGTGCGGTGGCGGTGTTCGGGCTGCTGCAGTGGCTGCGGGTCCGGCGGTTGCGGGGCGAGTTGGCGACCAGTCGGGGCAAGGGCGAGGCGGCGCTGACCGCCGTGCTGCGCGCCGAGGCGGCCACCGCGGCGGCCACGGCCGAGAGCCGTGAGGCGCGGGCCCGGGAGGCCGCCGCGATCGTCGAGGCCGCGACGGCCCGGGACGAGATGATCGCCGCCCGGGCCGAGGCGGTGGAGGCACGGGCCGAGGCGGCCGCCGCCCGGGCCGCGGCCGACGACGAGCGCGAGGAACTCGTGGTGCTGGCCGAGCGGACCATCCCCGAGGTGGTGCGCCGGCTGCGGGCCGGGGCCTCGGTGGACACCGTCCTGGTGGCGCACCGGCAGACCGCGCACGAGGAGCTGCTGCGCCTGCTCGCCCGGGAGATCGCCTACGGCGAGCGGCAGCGGGCGGCCGCGCTCGCGGTCTGCGCGACCGCGGCGGGCCGGGTCCAGGCGCTGGCCACCAGCATGCACGCCGAGCTGCGCGAGATGCAGCACCAGCACGGTGAGGAGGTGCTCGGCGACCTGCTCCGGCTCGACCACAGCACCGCCCAGGCCGGTCGGCTGGCGGACAGCATCGCGGTGCTCACCGGGGCCCGCAGCGGCCGCCGGTGGAGCCGCCCGATCCCGGTGGAGAGCGTGCTGCGCGGCGCGCTCGGCCGGATCAGCGCCTACCGGCGGGTGCGGCTGCACAACGCGAGCGGGGCCGCGGTGGCCGGCTACGCGGCCGAGGGCGTGATGCACGCGTTGGCCGAACTGATGGACAACGCCGCCAACTTCTCCGCCCCGCCGGCCGAGGTGCACGTCTACGTCGAGGAGTTGCACACCGGACTCGCGGTCACCGTGGAGGACGGCGGGCTGGGCCTCTCCGAGGTCTGGCTGCGCCGCGCCGAACAGGCGGTCTCCGGCGAGCCCCTGGACCTCACCACGCTGTCGGCCGGCACCCGGCTGGGCTTCGCGGTGGTCGGCGCGCTGGCCCGCAAGCACGGGCTGGCGATCTCCTTCCGGCCGTCCTCGCGCGGCGGGACCGGGGTGGTGGTGCTGATCCCGGAGCGGCTGATCGTCCATCAGGACCAGCTCGCCGACCCGGAGCCGGCCGCGGCCCGGCCCCGGAGCGCCGAGCTGTCGACCGCCGAGCCCCGGGCCGTGGAGCACCGGAGCGCCGAGCCGCGGGCCGTCGAGTCGCGGATCGCCGCACCCGCGGCGCTGCCCGCCCCGGCGCGGCCGCGCCCGGCCCTGCCGCCGGTGGAACCGCCGG
>NZ_JBNQTI010000089.1:12357-34676 GCF_050325825.1 Kitasatospora sp. LaBMicrA B282 | reverse complement strand
CGGCGCTCGCGCGGTGGCGCGGCCTCGGGTGAGGCGGCCGCGGCCGCGGTGACCCAGGCCCCGGTGGCCGCCGAGGCCGCGGCGGTCGAGACGGCCCCCGCTGTCGAGGCGGTCGCGGTGGTCGAGGCGCCGCTGGTGCCGGTCCAGGCGACCGCACCGGCCGCGGAGAACGCCGCGCCGGCCGCCAAGAAGGCCACCCGGACCCGCAAGACGGCAGCCAAGAAGACCGTTGCTGAGCCGGCTGCCGCCGAGGCCGCCGTGGCGGAGGCCGCGGCCATCGTCGAGGCTGCTGTCGAGGCGGTCGTCGAGGCCGCGCCGGTCGCCAAGAAGGCGACTCGGACCCGGAAGACGGCGGCCGAGAAGGCCACCGCCGAGCCCGTGACGGTCGAGGCGACCGTGGTCGAGGAGGCCCCGGCCCCGCGCAAGCGCACCACCAAGAAGGCCACCGCCGACGCGGTCGCCATCGACGAGGCGCCGGCCAAGAAGACCACCGCCAAGAAGACCACCACCCGCAAGACGGCAGCCAAGAAGACCGCCGCCGAGCCCGTGGCCGTCGAGGCGACCGTGGTCGAGGAGACCCCGGCCCCGCGCAAGCGCACCACCAAGAAGGCCACCGCCGACGCGGTCGCCATCGACGAGGCCCCGGCCAAGAAGACCACCACCCGCAAGACGGCAGCCAAGAAGACCGCCGCCGAGCCCGTGACGGTCGAGGCGACCGTGGTCGAGGAGACCCCGGCCCCGCGCAAGCGCACCACCAAGAAGGCCGCCGCGGCACCGGCGACCGACTGACGCGGCACCAGTTGCTGCCCAACCGGGGCGGGCGGACCTGCGGGTTCGTCCGCCCCGGGCGTTCTTGCGCCGCCCGTCGCCCCCTATGCTCGGAGCGGCCCCGCAGCCCGGCCGACCGAGGAGAAGACCCACGATGAGCGAGCCGCCCTTCCTCGACCTGCCCGACTGCGCCCGCGCCGTCGCGCTGGCCACCCCGCGCGGGGAGTTCGCCGCGCTGCGCGCCGAGCCCGCGGGTCCGCCGCGCGGCACCCTGCTGCTGGTGCCCGGGTTCACCGGCAGCAAGGAGGACTTCATCGCGCTGCTCGAACCCCTGGCGCAGGCCGGCTTCCGGGTCGTCAGCTACGACCAGCGCGGCCAGTACCAGAGCAAGGGCCCGGCCGACCGGGCCGCCTACGCGCTGCCCGAGCTGGCCCTGGACCTGACGGCGGTCACCGAGCTGCTGGCCGGCGAGGCGGGGGCGGGCCCGGTGCACCTGCTCGGCCACTCCTTCGGCGGCCTGGTGGCCCGCGAGGCGGTGCTGGCCGCCGGCGCACCGCTGCCCTGGGCCTCGCTGGTCCTGCTGTCGACCGGCCCCGGCCCGATCGAGCCGGCGGAGGCGGCCCGCACCCGGATGCTGATGGACGCGCTGCCGGTCTGGGACCTGGAGACGATCTGGCAGGTCAAGCAGCAGATGGCGGGCGCCGAGGAGGGCGCGGGCCGGCCGCCGGAGATCGCCGGGTTCCTGCACCGGCGCTGGCTGGCCAACGAGCCGCAGGCCCTGCTCGCGATGGGCGAGCGGCTGCTCGAGCAGCCGGACCGGACCGCGGAGCTGGCTTCCGTCCCCGCGCCCATGCTGTACGTCTCGGGGGTCGAGGACTACGCCTGGCCGGTCGCCGAGCAGGCCCGCACCGCCGAGCGGCTGGGCATCCGGCACGTGGTCATCGAGGGCGCCGGGCACTCCCCGAACGCCGAACGCCCGGCGCGGACCGCGGCCGAGCTGCTCGCCTTCTGGTCCTCCGTCAGCACCGGCTGAGCCGCCGCGCCCGGGCCCCCCGGGCGATTCTCACGGGCCAAAAATCCTTAGTTACGGTAATATTTGATTCAGACCGGAAATGGAACCCGCCGCTCCTGCGGTTGAACCCGGCAGCCGCCGCGTCGAAGAGGGCGCAACCCAGCCGTAACGGCCGGGCAACCGCCCGGAAGCCGCCCCTTGTCACGCTGGCATACCGGCACACCCCACCGCCTCGCTCGCAGTCGAGGCCCGGACAAGGAGAGACCCATGCGTTTCGAGATCCTCCGACTGGACGACCAGCGGGGCGCCGCGACCGACCGCCTGATCGCCGACGCGGAGACCGTCCGCCGCCTGGTGGAGGACGCCGCCCGCACCGGCGAGCGCCTCTACATCCGGCCCTGCCAGGCCGGCTGACACCGCCGCAGCCCGAGCGACCGCCCGGCCGCTCGACACCCGCGGTCCGGCCGCCCGACGCCCCGTCACCCGATCCGCGGTGGCGGGGCGCCGCCGTGCCCACCCGGCGCACCGCGGCCCCGGGCACGCCCCGTGGACGTTTGGTGCCGAGTGCTGCGGGACATCCCCTAGCGGGGGCCGCCGCCCCGGCACGACGCTCCTGCCCAGGGGCGTCCCGCACCACTCGAGGCCCGTGGCGTCCGGAGATTCGCGCCCAAGCCCTCCGTACGGGTGATCGTCCTTGACGCGGCGGTCCGGAGGGAGGAGCGTTGGCTGTCATGAGGGGCGAGCCAAGTTGCCCGAGGTGCGGCGGTCGGGTGCGTGCCCCCGGGCTCTTCTCCGACACCTGGCAGTGTGACAAGCACGGAGCCGTCCACCCGATGCAGCCCGTGCTGCCGCCGAGCGTGGAGGCGCTGGGGGTCGCGGTCGCCCGCTCCCAGGTCCCCGTCTGGCTGCCCTGGCCGCTCCCGGTCGGCTGGCTCTACACCGGCATCGCCCATGCCGGTGACGACCTGTCCGGTGCCCGCGCCACGGCCGTGGCCTGCTCCGGCCCGGCACCGCTCGGCGGCATCGGCGAGCTGGTCCTGGTCGCCGAGGAGCTGGGCGTCGGCCTCGGCGCCCGGTACGCCGGGTTGCCCGGTCCCGACCCCGGCGACGCGATCTCGCTGCACAAGCCCGCCGACACCAAGCTGATGGCGGCCGGCCGGCCCACCCCGATGTGGCACGTCGCCGGCGCCCCCGAGGACCGCGCCGTCTACGTCGGCGAGGCGCTCGGCCTGTGGCTCTGGGCGATCGCCTGGCCCGAGCAGTCGGCCCTGCTGATGTACGACGAGCTGGTGCTGACCGACCTGCGGGACGCCGGCGCCGAGCTGGAGCTGCTGCCCTGCGGGGCGCTGTCGCCCCGGCTGCTGGGCTGACGGTGCTCGTGTTCCAGCCGCACCACGGCTGGCTATCCTGGGCTGTTCCGTCCGCCGCCCGCTTGGAGCCCGCCCGTGCGCATCGACCTGCACGCCCACAGCAACGCCTCCGACGGCACCGACACGCCGGCCGAGCTGGTGGCGGCCGCCGTCGCCGCCGGGCTCGACGTGGTCGCGCTGACCGACCACGACACGGTGGCCGGCCACGCCGAGGCCGCCGCCGCGCTGCACGCGCTGCCCGCCGGCCACCGGCTCACCCTGGTGCCGGGCGCCGAGCTGTCCTGCCGGGTCGAGGGGATCAGCATGCACCTGCTGGCCTACCTGTTCGACCCGGCCGAGCCGGCCTTCGCCCGCGAGCGCGAGCTGGTGCGCACCGACCGGTTCCGGCGGGCCCGCGCGGTGGTCGAGAAGTGCCGGGAGCTGGGCGCGCCGATCACCTGGGAGCAGGTGCAGCGGATCGCCGGGCTGGACGGCAGCACCGAGGCCACCGAGGGCGGCAGCTCGGTGGGCCGCCCGCACGTCGCCAGCGCGCTGGTCGAGGCCGGCGTGGTGGCCACCGTCTCCGACGCCTTCACCGCCGACTGGCTGGCCACCGGCGGGCGGGCCGACGTGCCCAAGCACGAGACCGACCCCGCCGAAGCGGTCCGGCTGGTCCGGGCGGCCGGCGGGGTGCCGGTCTTCGCCCACCCCGGCGCGGTCAAGCGCGGCGAGACGGTCTCCGAGCAGGTGATCGAGGACCTCGCGGCGGCCGGCCTCGGCGGCCTGGAGGTGGACCACGTCGACCACGACGAACCGACCCGGGCCCGGCTGCGCGCCCTGGCCGCCGAGCTCGGGCTCTTCACCACCGGGTCGAGCGACTACCACGGCGCCCGCAAGACCGTCCGGCTCGGCGCCCACACCACCGCGCCGGAGAGCTACCAGCAGCTGCTCGCCCAGGCCACCGGCGCCCGGCCGATCAGCGTCTGAGCCGCCCACCGGCCCGCACCGGGCGTGCACCGGCCCGGGGCGGACCGGGCGGCCGGGCGGTCAGTCCAGCGCCACCTGGCGCCGCTGCGGGTCGCGCAGGTCGGTGCCGCGGGCCAGCCAGCGCTCCTGCAGCTCGGCGGCGCCGTGCACCCGCTTGTGGGCGGCCTCGTTGGGCGTCATCGGCAGCAGCGGCAGGAAGCGCACCGCCTCCGCCGGCTCGGGCAGCTCCAGGTCCGCCACCAGCCCGCCCCCCTCGGCGACCAGCACCGAGGTGAACGGCGCGCCCTCCCAGAGCGGGGCCCCGAGGTCGAGCGAGCTGCCGGGGGCCACCACCACACCCTCGACCTGCGGGGTCGCGGCGAAGGTGGCCAGCGCGCGCAGCACGTCGTCGCGGCCGCCGCGCAGGCTGAGCAGCAGCTCGGCACGCGGGCCGCGGACCGGGTCGGCCAGCACCGCGGTGGGGTCGGCCATCGGCGCGGCGGCCATGCCGAGCGTGGCGTAGCGGACCAGTCCCTCGGTGTCCGGCCCGAACCGCAGCAGCTCGATCCGCTCGGCTCCGAGGAAGGTGATCGCGGCCCGGCCGGTGGGCTCGCCGAAGGCGGTCAGCAGCCGGGCCTCGACGGCGGCCAGCACCTCCGCCCGGGTCGGGCCCGTCGGGCCGGCGGGCTGGCTGGGGTCGCCGAAGAGCGGGAAGTCGTGCGCCATACCCGCGAGCGTACCGGTCGGTAGCCACGGCCGGAGCGGGCCCGGCGACCACCGTCGGCGCGGGCCCGGAGCCCACGGCCGGCGCGGGCCGGGGAACGGCTACCCGCGCCCGCCGCGGACCACCAGGCCCAGGCCGAGCAGGATCAGCAGCACCGCCGGGTAGGCCGCCGGCGCGGGCGTCTGCCCCAGCCAGACGGCGGCGATCAGGGCCGCACCGGGGGTCTCCAGCAGGATCGCGGTCGAGGTGACCGAGGGCCCGAGGGTGCGCACCACCCGGTTGCTCAGCGAGTGCCCGAGGAACTGCGCGGCGACCATCAGCAGCACGATCTGCCCCCAGGCCTGCCCCGACCAGCCGGACAGCCGGACGTCGCCGACCAGGCAGACCACCAGCAGCACCAGCGCGGTGGTGGCGTAGCAGACCAGGGTGTACGCGGTGGTGCTGACGGTCCGTCGGACCTCGGCGCCGAGCAGCATGTACCCGGCCGCGGCCAGGCCCGCGGCGAGCGCCAGCGCGTCGCCGGCCAGCGCCCGCCCGGAGAGCGACAGGTCGACCCCGGTCAGCACCAGCACCCCGCCGAAGGCCACGCACATGCCGAGCCAGACCAGCCGCGACGGCCGGTGCCCGGCCAGTCGCAGCAGCAGGATGGTCCAGAGCGGGGTGGTGGTGACCAGGGCGGTGGAGGAGGCCACCGAGGTCATCCGCAGGCTGGGCATCCAGAGCGCGAAGTGGGCCGCGAGCAGCGCGCCGGCGGCGATCGCGAGCAGCAGCGGCCGGCGGCCGATGGCGCGCAGCTCGGCCCGGTGGCGGAGCAGTGCGTAGGGACCGAGCACCCCGACCGACAGCAGGTTGCGCCAGCAGGCGATGGCGAGCGCGGGCGCGGCGGTGGCGCTGATCAGCGGTGCGGAGAAGGAGATGCCGGTGATCGAGAGGGCGAGCAGCAGCAGGTCGCCGCGCGGCGCGCGGGGCGCCGGGAGGGCGGCCGCGCGGGGCGCGTCCTGCTCGACCGCCGTCTCAGCCACGGCGCTTCAGGCGCCCGAGCACCAGCTTGGGCAGCCCGGCCGGGATCGGCCGGCGGGTGGTCACCGGGGTCGGCAGCGGCTGGGCGGCGTGCGAGGCGTGCGGCATCGCGCCCGGCTTCTCGGCCAGGACGCCGGCCGGCTCCAGCCGCAGCACCCGGCACTCGCGGGCCCAGCGGTCGCCGATGGTGTCGGTGTCCGGGGCGTTCAGCCGCTTGGTCCGCAGCTCCTCCACCGCGCCGGTCCAGGCCTCGCTGTGCGGCTCGGCGACCGTCACGGTGACCGGGAAGGCGATCAGCCGGCCCCCCTTGTCCTTGCTGCGGACGGTGACCTCCGCCGCCGCGCCCGCGCGCAGGCCGTGCAGCGGCTGCTCGTCGCCGTCGCCGACCAGGACCACGGCCCCGTCGTGCCAGGCGTGCCAGACCGGGCGGCGCTCGGTCGAGTCCGCCGCCCTCACCCAGAGCAGGCCGGACTTCTTCACGGCCTCCTCCAGCAGGGCGCGGTCGAGGAAGTCGTCAGCGGGGGCGCTCGTTCCGTCCATGCCGGACAGGGTACGGGGCGCGGACGGCCCGGCAGCGGTCGGATCCGGCCAGTGAACAACGTCAAGAACGCGTTTGGATACCCTGGCCCCCGTTGACGGAACCCCAGTGCGGGTGAATCGGGAGGAGCTCGATGGCAGGGCACGGCAGCCGGGTCTTCATCTCGCACCTGGCCGGGGTCGCGGTCTTCGACCCGAACGGTGACCAGGTCGGCCGGATCCGCGACGTGGTGGTGTCGCTGCGGGTCGGCGGCCGGCCGCCCCGGGTGCTCGGCCTGGTGGTCGAGGTGGTCGGGCGGCGCCGGATCTTCCTGGCGATGACCCGGGTGACCAGTCTGGAGTCCGGCCAGGTGCTGACCACCGGCGTGGTCAACATGCGCCGGTTCGAGCAGCGCCCGACCGAGACCCTGGTGCTCGCCGAGTTGCTGGACCGCCGGGTCACCGAGACGGTCTCCGGTGACGAGGTGACCGTGCTCGACGTCGCCATGGTGCAGACCCGGCTGCGCGAGTGGGAGATCAGCAAGGTCTTCGTGCAGCGCGGCCGGGCCGCCCGGCTGCGCAAGAACCGCGGCGAGGCGGTGACCCTGGACTGGTCCGCGGTCACCGGCTTCACGCTGGTGGAGGAGGAGCAGGGGGCCGCCAACCTGCTGGCCACCTTCGAGCAGCTGCGCGCGGCCGACCTGGCCGGGGTGATGCACCACCTGTCCGCCAAGCGCCGCGCCGAGGTGGCCGCCGCGCTGGACGACGAGCGGCTCGCCGACGTGCTGGAGGAGCTGCCCGAGGACGACCAGGTGGAGATCCTCGGCAAGCTGCAGGACGAACGGGCCGCCGACGTGCTGGAGGCGATGGACCCGGACGACGCCGCCGACCTGCTCTCCGAACTGCCCGGCGACGAGGCGGAGCGACTGCTCCAGCTGATGGAGCCGGAGGAGGCGGCGCCGGTGCGCCGGCTGCTCTCCTACGAGGAGGACAGCGCCGGCGGTCTGATGACCACCGAGCCGATCATCCTGGAGCCGAACGCCACGGTGGCCGAGGCGCTGGCCCGGGTGCGGGTCTCCGACCACAAGCCGGCGCTGGCCGCCCAGGTCTACATCTGCCGGCCGCCGAACGAGACGCCGACCGGCACCTACCTGGGCACCGTGCACTTCCAGCGGCTGCTGCGCGAGCCGCCGTACACCCTGCTCGGCTCGATCGTCGACGACGACCTGGACCCGCTCCCGCCGGACACCCCACTCTCCCTGGTGACCAGCTACCTGGCCACCTACAACCTGGTCTCCGCGCCGGTGGTGGACGAGGCGGACCACCTGCTCGGCGCCGTCACGGTCGACGACGTGCTGGACCACCTGCTGCCCGAGGACTGGCGCGAGGCCGCGCTGCACGGCGGCGGCGGGCACCACGGCACCGAGCCCACCGGCGCCGAGCCCACCAGCGCCGGGCACACCGGCGCCGGGCCCACCAGCACCGGGCACACCGACAGCAAGCACACCGACCGCGAGCACGGAAACGAGGCGCCCGGTGGACGCTGACCGCAAGCAGCGCTCGGCCGGCCGCGACGAGCCGGCCCGCCAGCGCATCCAGGGTGAACTGCGCGACCTGCGCCAGCTGCGCGAACTGCGGGCCCGCGAGGGCAGCCGGACCCAGACCGTGCACGGCACCGCGGTGCGGGCCCGGCTGGACCAGCCGCGCACCGCGCGCCCGGGCCTGTTCACGCTGCCCGCCTACGACCCGGAGGCCTTCGGCCAGTTCTCCGAGCGGATCGCGCGCTTCCTCGGCACCGGACGGTTCATCGTCTGGATGACGGTGGTGATCATCATCTGGGTGCTCTGGAACACCATGCTGCCGACGAACGTGCGGTTCGACGAGTACCCGTTCATCTTCCTCACCCTGGTGCTGTCGCTGCAGGCCTCCTACGCCGCCCCGCTGATCCTGCTGGCGCAGAACCGGCAGGACGACCGGGACCGCGTCAACATGGAGCAGGACCGGGCCCGCAGCGAGCGCAACATCGCGGACACCGAGTACCTGGCCCGCGAGGTGGCCGCGCTGCGCCAGGGGCTGGGCGAGGTGGCGACCCGCGACTTCATCCGGTCCGAGCTGCAGGGCCTGCTGAAGGAGCTGGACGGGCGCGCCACCGAGGCCGAATCCGCCTGATCAACCGGGCTGCCGGAGAGCCCGGTTCACTGTGATCACCGGCACGCTACCGGTCAGTCACCGGTCGAGCGGCGAGCCGTACCATCAAGGCATGGCCAATGAGACTGAGGTGCAGCCCGGTGTGACGGAGGAGTCCGTCCGCAAGGCGCTGGCGACCGTGCAGGACCCCGAGATCAACCGTCCGATCACCGAGCTCGGCATGGTGAAATCGGTGCAGCTGGCCGGCGGCACGGTGCAGGTCGCGGTCTACCTGACCGTCTCGGGCTGTCCGATGCGCGAGACGATCACCGACCGGGTGAAGACCGCGGTCGGCCGGATCCCCGGTGTCACCTCGGTCGAGGTCGAGCTCGACGTGATGAGCGACGAGCAGCGCAAGGAGCTCTCCCAGCTGCTGCGCGGCGGTGCCCCGGAGCGGGAGATCCCGTTCGCCAAGCCCGGCACGCTGACCCGGGTCTACGCGGTGGCCTCCGGCAAGGGCGGGGTCGGCAAGTCCTCGGTGACCGTCAACCTGGCCGCCGCGCTGGCCGCCCAGGGCCAGAAGGTCGCCGTGGTGGACGCCGACATCTACGGCCACAGCGTGCCGCGGATGCTGGGCGTCGAGGGCCGCCCGACCCAGGTGCAGGACATGATCATGCCGCCGTCGGCGAACGGCGTGAAGGTGATCTCGATCGGCATGTTCACCCCGGGCAACGCCCCGGTGGTCTGGCGCGGCCCGATGCTGCACCGCGCCCTCCAGCAGTTCCTGGCCGACGTCTACTGGGGCGACCTGGACGTGCTGCTGCTCGACCTGCCGCCCGGCACCGGCGACATCGCCATCTCGGTGGCCCAGCTGGTGCCGAACGCCGAGATCCTGATCGTCACCACCCCACAGCAGGCCGCCGCCGAGGTGGCCGAGCGGGCCGGCACCATCGCGCTGCAGACCCACCAGAAGATCGTCGGCGTGATCGAGAACATGGCCGGCATGCCCTGCCCGCACTGCGACGAGATCGTGGACGTCTTCGGCACCGGCGGCGGCCAGACCGTGGCCGACGCGCTCACCCGGGCCACCGGCGCCTCCGTCCCGGTGCTCGGCAGCATTCCGATCGATGTCCGGCTGCGCGAGGGCGGCGACGACGGCACCCCAGTGGTGCTGGCCGCCCCCGACTCCCCCGCGGGCGCAGCCCTGCGGTCCGTCGCGGACAAGCTGGCCAACCGCCAGCGCGGCCTGTCCGGCCTCTCGCTCGGGCTGACCCCGAAGAACAAGTTCTGAGCAGCAGAACGAGTCCTGAGCCGTCCCGGCCGGGGCCCGCGCGCGGCGTCTGCCGTGCGGGGCCCCGGCCGGCGTGCTGTCAGGCCCCCGCGGGCGCCGGGCGGGTGTACGAGGCCAGGTCCTGGATCGCGCTGAAGCCCGTGCCGTAGGCGCTCACCCCGCGGCCGTAGGCGCCGAGCAGCACCCCGGGAGCCTCGCCGGCCAGCACCCAGCCGTACTCGGACTCGCGGTAGCGGAAAGGCTGCGGCAGGCCGTTCACCGGCAGGGTGAGCGGGGACCAGCCGGGGCCGCCGAGGTCGTCGGCCAGGTCCCAGGCGAGCGCGGTCTGCTGGTCCAGCCACTCCTGGCGGCGGCTGCGGTCCAGCTGGCCGGGCCAGGTGACGGCGAGCAGGCCGGAGCCGGCCAGCCAGGCGGCCGAGGAGGCGGAGGTCGCCTCCAGCACCCCGGTGCCGTCGGCGCTGCGCCGGCCGGGGCGGCGGGCCACCGTGACCACCACGGCGAACCGGCTCGGCCCGGGGGCCTCCGGCTGCTTGGGCGGCTGCTCGCCGTGGCCCACCGAGCCGTAGTCGATGCTGCGCGGCACCCCAGGGCGGTGACCGCCGGCGCCGGCCTGGAGCAGCCAGCGACGGCCGGTCCAGCCCTCGTCCAGCCCGTACCAGGGGAAGTCGGCCGCCTGGTAGGGGGCCAGCGGGTCGGCGGGCTCGGCCGTGCGCCGGCCCGGTACCTCAGCCGCCTGGGCGGTGGCCGTGCCCACCGCGCGACCGCTCGTCGTGTCCAATCCGGTCCTCCTTGGCAGCCCTGCGATCTGTCGGGCAATCAGCACAATAGCGGCGGAGTACGGCGACACCCCGCCCGGCGGACGGCCTGGCGGGGTGTCGTGCTCAGTGCGGAGTAGAGCGCGGGGTCGGGCGGGGCCCGATCAGGTGGCGTCGAGGTCGAACGGCGGGCGCTCGCCGGCGGTCAGCGGCGGGCCCGCATCGGCCGTCTTCAGGGTGTTGACGCCGCCGGCGGCGGCCGCCGCCTTGGTGGTGGTGGCCACCGGGCCGGCCGGCTTGTCGTCCAGCACCGACTTGAGGTCCAGACCCTCGCGCAGGTCCTTCAGGCCGAGCGGGTCCTGCTCGCCGCCGATCAGGTTCTTGCGCACGAAGGTCTTCGGGTTGAGGTCCTCGAACTCGAAGTCCTTGAACTCCGGCCCCAGCTCGCTGCGGATGTCCGCCTTGGCGCTGTCGGCGAAGGCCCGCATCTTGCGGATGAACCCGGTGGCGTCCTGGATCAGCTTGGGCAGCTTGTCCGGCCCGAAGATCACGATCGCCATGACCACCAGGGTGATCATCTCGAGTGGGCCTATGTCGAAGAACACGTAAGCTCCCAGCTGCTGGCGGACGGTCCCGGCTCGGCCCTTGCTTCCGGGTCTCTACAGCGTAATGGCCACCGGCCGATCCTCGGTCCACGGCCGGACGAATCCGTGGTAAAGATCAACCGGTGGCCCAGGAGGAGCCGGACCGCTACGGGCGCATCACGTGGCCGTGGATGACCGGGTTGACCGCCAGCGCGCCCGGGCCGGGGGTCAGCAGGTCGTAGGTGTGCGCACCGGAGGCGCCGAACGGCAGGTCCACGGTGAGCGGGGCGCTCACCGGGCCGACCGGCCCGGAGCCCGGCACCTGCGGGTTGACCACGCTGCCGTGCTGCTCCTCGACCGGGCTGTCCCCGGCCACCGCGGCCAGCCCCAGGCTGCCGATGCCGCCCAGCGTCACCGCCGCGACCGAGAAGGCCCCGGCCGCCGCGACCACCAGCCGCCGGCCGCGCGGCTGCCCGCCGGTGCGCGGCAGCAGCTCGACCACCCGCCGCTCGCCCGGGCCCGCGGGGCGGTTGCCGGTACGCCGACCGCCCCAGAGCCGGGACTCGCCGCCGCGGCCGCCGAGCTCCGGCGCGTCCTCGGGCAGCACCGGGTCGCCGCCGAACGCACCGCGCCCGAAGGAGGAGCCGGCCCCGCGGCCGAAGGAGGAACCCGCGCCCCGGCCGAACGAGGCGCCCGCCCCGCGGCCGAAGGAGCCGCCGGTCAGCCGGCTGCCGCCGAGCGTGGGCAGGCCGGACAGGCCGGGCTCGGCCGCCGGCCGGCCGGTGCCGGAGGGGCCGCCGGAGCCGCCGTCGAGGTCGTCGGGCTGCGCCGCGACCGCCATCAGCCGGGCCATCAGCAGCCCGGACGGCCCGGGGGCCGCGGTCCCGGTGAGCAGTTGCTTGACCGAGCGGGCCTCGTCGGCCTCGTGCAGGCAGTGCTCGCAGGTGGCCAGGTGGGCCTGGACCCGCTCGCGGTCGTCATGGCCGAGCTCGCCGTCCAGGTACGCGGTCAACCGGTCGCCCAGGTGCTCCTCCGCCTGCGGGGGCTCGCCGCGCCGGACCGTGATCGGCCGCAGCACCGGGACCGCCTGACGCGTGCTCTGCTGCTCGGCGGGCGCCGGGCGCTTCGCCCCGGACCGGCCTGCACCGCTCACGACCGCCTCCGCCCACTCCCGCCCGCGCCGGCCGGGACCACCGGCTCCGGGACCACCACCGACTCCGGCTGCTCGGAGCCGCCGCGCCGCACCCGACCCGGCGCCGCGCCCGGCGCGCGGTGCTTCAGCGCGGCCCGCAGGTGCGAGCGGCCGCGGTGGATCCGGCTGCGCACGGTGCCGAGCTTGACGCCCAGGGTGGCCGCGATCTCCTCGTAGGACAGGCCCTCGATGTCGCAGAGCACCACGGCGGCCCGGAACTCGGGCGCCAGGGTGTCCAGCGCCTGCTGCACGTCGGCGTCGAAGTGGGTGTCGCTGAAGGCCTGCGCGGGGCTGGGCTCACGGCTGGGCAGCCGCTCGGCGGCGTCCTCGGCGAGCGCGTCGAAGCGGATCCGCTGCCGTCGGCGGACCATGTCCAGGAACAGGTTGGTGGTGATCCGGTGCAGCCAGCCCTCGAAGGTGCCCGGGGTGTAGGTGGAGAGCGAGCGGAAGACCCGGACGAAGACTTCCTGGGTCAGGTCCTCGGCGTCGTGCTGATTGCCGGTCAGGCGGTAGGCCAGGCGGTAGACCCGGGCGCTGTGCGCCTCGACGATCTCCTCCCAACTGGGCGGAGTCCAGCTCTGCGCGTCGGGCCCCTCGGTGAAGGTCGCGAGCGCGGCGGGGGCCGAGGGCTCGGCGGCGGCGCCGTCGACCGACTGGTCCAGGGGGGAGTGCGCAGACTGGTTCATCACGGGCTTCGGCTTACGGGCCGACGAGGTACCGCGGAGTTGCCGCAGCACGGGGACGTCGCCCTCGGCCACACCTCCTCGGTTGGCTCTTCTGCCCAGCAGGGCCACCACCATATCCACCTCACCCGTCAGTTCTGGATAAAAGTGTGCTCATCCACCCGAACACGGCCCGGGCGGCCCATCGGCGCCCGTACGGCCCCTCCGGCGGCACTCCTCCCAGGCGGCTCCTCCCAGGGGGCTCGTTCGTCCCGGAGTGCGCGGCCACGGCGCCCTCCGACCGGTCCAACGGCCCGCCGCCCGACGCGGTTCCCGCCCGGCCAGTAATCTGTGGCAGGAAATATCGACATCCGGCAGCGCCCCTACACCCCAGGACCAGACCATCGACTTCGGGCCCGCGGCTGCGACCCTCGCCGACACCTACGTCGGCGAGGACGCCGTGCTGACCTACGCCAGGTCCCAGGCGGCCCGCACCGGGGTGCGGGCGATCGGCCCGAGCGGCGGCGCCTGCCTGCGGCTGCTGGCCGCCGCGCTGGCCGCCAAGGCGGTCGCCGAGATCGGCACCGGGACCGGCGTCTCCGGCCTGTACCTGCTGCGCGGGATGCGTCCGGACGGGATCCTGACCACCGTCGACCCGGAGCCGATCCGCCAGGAGTTCGCCCGCGAGGCCTACCTGGCGGCGGGCTTCGCGGCCAACCGGGCCCGGTTCATACCCGGGCGGGCCCTGGACGTGCTGCCGCGGCTTGCCGACGGCCAGTACGACCTGGTGTTCTGCGACGGCGACATGGCCGAGTCGCGGGACTACCTCGCAGAATCGTTGCGGCTGCTCAGACCGGGCGGCGTGGTCTGCTTCGAGGGGGTCTTCCAGCAGGGCCGGCTGACCGACCCGGCGCTGGACGACCCGGCCACCGGGGCGGTGCGCGAGCTGGTCCAGGCGGTGCGGGAGAGCAAGCAGCTGCTGCCCGCGCTACTGCCGGTCAGCGACGGGCTGCTCTGCGCGGTGAAGCGGTAGCGACCGGCCCGGGCCGGAGCGGCGGGAAACGCAACGCCGGAGCGGCGGGGAACGCGACGAGGCCCGGGCCGCCGGTGTGCACCAGCCGGTCCCGGGCCCCGTGGGGCGCGCAGGTGCGCGCGTAGCGCGAGAGTCAGCCGCAGGCCTGCTTCAGGGCCTCACCCAGGGCGCTTGCCTCGTCCGGAGTGAGCTCCACCACCAGGCGACCGCCGCCTTCGAGCGGAACTCGCATGATGATGCCCCGCCCCTCCTTGGTGACCTCGAGCGGGCCGTCACCCGTCCGCGGCTTCATGGCCGCCATGCTCGTTCCCCTTCCTGCAACCGCTCAGCTACGTACCAGCAGTCCGTCCACCGCTGGTATCGAACGCATTGATCGGAAGCCATTATCCCGCATTCGGCGCCCCGATGACCAACATCACTCTTCAGGCCCCAGCGGCCACATCGGCACGAAGCGGCTGATTCCCGCTCAGGACCCCCCTCACCCGGCCGGGCGAAGCGGCATCAGAAGCCGGGCCAGGACTGCCCAGGACGGCTACCATCCGGCCGACCGGGCCACCTCGGGTGACCCGGCGGCCGGCCGCACGCAAGGGGCGCCAAAGGTGCGCTAGCTCACACTCCCCCCGCCCGGTGCGCTCCGGCATGCTGACTCAGGTCCGCGGTGTTACCGACCGGTTGGGAGCCCCACGCATGTCCGACTCCGTCCTGTACGAGCTCGACGGCCCGCTCGCCGTCATCACGATCAACCGTCCCGACGCGATGAACGCGCTGGACGTGCCCACCAAGGTCGCGCTGCGGGACACGGTGACCGCCGCCGCGGCCGATCCGGCGGTCCGCGCGGTGCTGCTGACCGGGGCCGGCGGCCGGGCCTTCTGCGTCGGGCAGGACCTCAACGAGCACCTCGGCCTGCTGCGCCGCGCCGAGGAGACCGGCGAGCCGCCGCTGAAGACGGTCGCCGAGCACTACAACCCGCTGGTCCGGGCGCTGGCCGGGATGCGCAAGCCGACCGTGGCCGCGGTCGGCGGGGTGGCGGCCGGTGCCGGCGCCTCGCTCGCCTTCGCCTGCGACTTCCGGATCGTGGCCGAGACGGCCGGCTTCAACACCTCCTTCGCCGGTGTGGCGCTCACCGCCGACTCCGGCGCCTCCTGGACCCTGCCGCGGCTGGTCGGCCACGCCCGGGCCACCGAGCTGCTGATGTTCCCGCGCACCGTCAAGGCCGCCGAGGCGCTCACCCTCGGGCTCGCCACCCAGGTCGTCCCGGCGGACGAACTTGCCGCCACCGCGCGCGAGTTCGCCCTGCGGCTGGCGAACGGGCCGACCGTCGCGTACGGCGCGATCAAGGCCGCGCTGGACTTCGGCGCCAGCCACTCGCTGAGCGAGACGCTGGACAAGGAGGACGAGCTGCAGACCCTGGCCGGCGGCAGCGAGGACCACCGGATCGCGGTCGACGCCTTCCTCGCCAAGGAGGCCCCGAAGTTCGTCGGCCGCTGAGGCCCTGAAGCCACTGAGGCCGCTGAGGCCCTGAGGTCGCCGAGGCCACGGCAACCACGGCAGCCATGGAGGCCGCCCGCCGCCGCTCAGCGCGCGTGACAGTCCGCCAGGTGGTCGTTGACCAGCCCGCAGGCCTGCATCAGCGCGTAGGCGGTGGTCGGCCCGACGAACCGGAACCCGTGCTTCTTCAGCTCCTTGGCCAGCGCGGTGGACTCCGGGGTGACCGCCGGGACGTCGGCCAGGGTGCGCGGCGCCGGCCGCTCGGGGTCGCCGGCGTACTGCCAGACCAGCGCGTCCAGGCCGCCGGCCAGCGCCTGGGCCGCGCGGGCGTTGGCCACCGCGGCGGCGATCTTCGCCCGGTTGCGGATGATCCCGGGGTCCGCCAGCAGCCGGGCCTGGTCGGCCTCGGTGAAGGCCGCCACCCGGTCGATCCGGAAGCCCGCGAAGGCCGCCCGGAAGCCCTCCCGGCGGCGCAGGATGGTGATCCAGGAGAGCCCGGACTGGAAGGCCTCCAGGCAGACCCGCTCGAACAGGGCGTCGTCGCCGTGCACCGGCTTGCCCCACTCGGTGTCGTGGTAGACCCGGTAGTCGTCCGCGGACTCGCCCCAGGGGCAGCGCAGCAGGCCGTCCGGGCCCGGCTCGAGGTCGGTCACTCCTGCTCCGCGCGACCGGGCGCGTCGCCCGGCGCCGGGGCATCGGGGGCGGTCGGACGGTCCGCGGCGGTCGGTGCGGGCTGCTCGCCGCCCGGCGCCTCGTCGGCCGCCACGTAGTCCGCCAGGCCCGGCAGCGGCGCCCCGCCGGCGCGGCCGGCGGCCGCCTCGGCCCCGGCGCCCACCGCGACCGCGGCCTCCAGCTCGGCGATCCGCGAGTCGCGGTAGGCCAGCTCGGCGCCGAGCCGGTCCAGCACGTCGTCCACCTGGTCCATCCGGTAGCCGCGCACCGCCATCGGGAGCCGCAGTTCGTCCACGTCCTGCCGGTTCAGCGGCCGCTCCTGCGGCAGCTTGGCCGCGATCCGGTCGGGCACGGCCTCCGGCATGGAACCGCCGCCGCCCAGTGCCACCAGCGCGGCGCCGCCGACCACCACGGCCATCGCCACCACGATCACCCAGAACACGAGCTGTCCTCCCGAGACGTGAGTATGCGGCCCTATGAGGGATCATCCCAGTGAGGGATCATCGCGTGCGGGATCATGGACCCCTGGGAAGGCCGGGGCCCCATCATCGCACCAGGGCACCCCTGGATCGATACCTGCGAGACGCGCCGTGAACAGCTGGAGGAACAAGGGTGGCACTGCGCCTGGGACCGCGTGAGTTCGGCGCGGACGAGCTGGTCATCATGGCCATCGTCAACCGCACCCCCGACTCCTTCTTCGACCGCGGCGCGACCTTCGCCGACGAGGCCGCCTTCGCCGCCGCGGACCGGGCGGTGGCCGAGGGCGCGGCGATCCTGGACATCGGCGGGGTCAAGGCCGGCCCCGGCGAGGAGGTCACGGTCGAGGAGGAGCTGCAGCGCACCGTGCCGTTCGTCGCCGAGCTGCGCAAGCGGCACCCGGACGCGGTGATCAGCGTGGACACCTGGCGGCACGAGGTGGGCGAGGCGGTCTGCGAGGTGGGCGCCGACCTGCTGAACGACGCCTGGGGCGGGGTCGACCCCAAGCTCGCCGAGGTGGCCGCCCGGCACGGCGCCGGCCTGGTCTGCACCCACGCCGGCGGCGCCGAGCCGCGCACCCGCCCGCACCGGATCGGCTACCGGGACGTGATGGCGGACATCCTGGAGGTCACCGTGGGCCTGGCCGAGCGGGCCGCCGCCCTGGGGGTGCGCCGGGACGGGCTGATCATCGATCCCGGGCACGACTTCGGCAAGAACACCCGGCACTCGTTGGAGGCCACCCGGCGGCTGCCGGAGATGACCGCCACCGGCTTCCCGGTGCTGGTCTCGCTCTCCAACAAGGACTTCGTCGGCGAGACCCTGGACCGGCCGGTCGACCAGCGGCTGCTCGGCACGCTGGCCACCACCGCGGTCTCGGCCTGGCTGGGCGCCCGGATCTACCGGGTCCACCAGGTGGCCGAGACCCGGCAGGTGCTGGACATGGTCGCCTCGATCCGCGGCACCCGCCCACCGGCGGTGGCGCGCCGCGGCCTGGCCTGAGGGCGCGCCGCGGCCCGGCCCGAGCGCGCCCCGCCGCCTGCGCTCAGAGCTCGCCGTTGGGGCGGCGCGACTCGGCGAGGATCTTCAGCACGTCGTCGATCTCGTCGGTCACCTGGAACAGCTCCAGGTCCGCCGGCGAGGCCTTGCCCTCCGCCACCAGGGTGTCCCGCAGCCAGTCCACCAGACCGCTCCAGTAAGCGCTGCCGAAGAGGATCACCGGGAACCGGGTGACCTTCTTCGTCTGCACCAGGGTGAGCGCCTCGAACAGCTCGTCCAGCGTGCCGAGGCCGCCGGGCAGCACCACGAAGCCCTGCGCGTACTTCACGAACATCGTCTTGCGGACGAAGAAGTAGCGGAAGTTCAGCCCGAGGTCGACGTACGGGTTCAGCCCCTGCTCGAACGGCAGCTCGATGCCCAGGCCGACGCTCAGGCCGCCCGCCTCCGAGGCGCCCCGGTTGGCCGCCTCCATCGCCCCCGGGCCGCCGCCGGTGATCACCGCGTAGCCGGCCTCCGCCAGCGCCCGCCCGATCGCCACCCCGGAGGCGTAGTCGGCCGAGTCGACCGGGGTCCGGGCCGAGCCGAAGACGCTGACCGCCGCCGGGAGTTCGGCCAGTGCGCCGAAGCCCTCGACGAACTCCGAGGTGATCCGCCAGACCCGCCAGGGGTCGGTGTGCAGCCAGTCGGTCGGCCCGGTGGTGTCCAGCAGGCGCTGGTCGGTGGTGCTCGCCTCGACCTGGTCGCGGCGCAGCAGCACCGGACCCTTCTGCTTCTCCGGCCAGGCCTTCTGCGGCGAGTCCAGCCCGCTCGGGGAGGTCTCCGCCAGCTCCGGCCCGTGGCCGAAGCGCCGTCCGTCTGCGCCGTGCTGCGCTGATGTCCCTGTCATGAC
This sequence comes from Kitasatospora sp. LaBMicrA B282, assembly GCF_050325825.1. Lineage (NCBI taxonomy): Bacteria > Bacillati > Actinomycetota > Actinomycetes > Kitasatosporales > Streptomycetaceae > Kitasatospora > Kitasatospora sp. LaBMicrA B282. The sequence continues at coordinate 16,155 of NZ_JBNQTI010000089.1, read as the reverse complement.
GAAACTCTACGCCCGGCGGGGGTGCACAACGGGGAACCTCCAGCGGGCGGGCAGCCGACGGTCCGGCGACGGGGCGCCACCGCTCCCCCGGGCGCCCGCCGGCCGACCGGCGGGCGCCGACGGGCGCTACTCGCCCGCGGTCAGCCAGGCCCGCAGCCGGGCCTCGACCTCGGCGATCGCGCTCAGCGAGACGTGCTCGTCCCGCTTGTGCGCCAGGTTCGGGTCGCCGGGGCCGTAGTTGACGGCGGGCACGCCGAGCGCGCTGAACCGGGCCACGTCGGTCCAGCCGAACTTGGCCCGCGCCTGGCCGCCGGTGGCCGCCAGGAAGGCCTGGGCGGCCGGCTGGCCCAGCCCCGGCAGCGCGGCCGGCGAGCGGTCGACCACCTCCAGCGGGTGGCCGGCGAAGACCTCGCGCAGGTGCTCCTCGGCCTGCTCCAGCGAGCGGTCCGGCGCGAAGCGGAAGTTGACGGTCACCACGCACTCGTCGGGGATCACGTTGCCGGCCACCCCGCCGCTGATGCCGACCGCGTTCAGGCCCTCGCGGTACTCCAGTCCGTCGATCTCCACCCGGCGGGCCTGGTAGGTGGAGAGCCGGCCGAGCACCTCGGCCGCCTTGTGGATCGCGTTCTCGCCGTTCCAGCTGCGGGCCGAGTGCGCCCGCACCCCGCTGAGCGTGACCTTGGCCCGCAGGCTGCCCTGGCAGCCGCCCTCGACGACCGCGCCGCTGGGCTCCATCAGCACCGCGAAGTCGGCGGCCAGCCAGTCGGGGTGCTGGGTCACCAGGTGGCCCAGGCCGTTGCGGACCGCGTCGACCTCCTCGCAGTCGTAGAAGACGAAGGTGAGGTCGCGGTTGGGCTCGGTCAGCGTGGCGGCCAGCCGCAGCTGGACGGCCACCCCGGACTTCATGTCGGCGGTGCCGCAGCCCCAGAGCAGGTCGCCCTCGACCCGGGAGGGGACGTTGTCGGCGATCGGCACGGTGTCCAGGTGGCCGGCCAGCAGCACCCGCTCGGCCCGGCCCAGCATGGTGCGGGCCACCACGTTGTTGCCGTAGCGGTCCACGGTCAGGTGCGGCAGGGTGCGCAGGGCGGCCTCGACGGCGTCGGCCAGCGGCTTCTCCTCCCCGCTCACCGAGGGGAAGTCGACCAGTCGGGCGGTGAGCGCACCGCCGTCCAGGGTCAGGTCGAGGGCGGTCGGGACACTGGTGGCGGGCAGGCTGCTCATGGCCGCCAAGCCTAGCCGTGGCCACCTGGCGGGGGCTCGCGTGCCACACGGGACCGGGCCGGCCGGTGCCGCTGTGCAACCGATGCGGACCGCACAGTCGTCCGCACCGATGTGGACTGAGTACGGTGTGCCGAGGAAAACGCGTTGACACGGGACGCCGGACACGAGAGAGGGGCCACGGTGGTCATGCAGGAGGAGACGGCCCGCGGCCGTCGGCGGCGCCGACCGTTTCGCTGGGTACTGACCTCCCTGCTGCTCATCGGCGCCGTGGTGGCCGGCGTGGTGCTGTGGAACCGCAGCCACAACCAGCTGGCGGCCGAGCAGTGCGAGGTCACCCCGGTGGGCGGCAAGCCGATCCCGATGTCCCTGGACCAGGGCGCCAACGCGGCGACCATCACCGCCGTCACCATCGCCCGCGGGCTGCCGGAGCGGGCGGCGACGATCGCGCTGGCCACCGCGCTGCAGGAGTCCAAGCTGCACAACCTGGCGGGCGGCGACCGCGACTCGGTCGGCCTGTTCCAGCAGCGGCCCTCGCAGGGCTGGGGCACCGCGGACCAGATCATGGACCCGGTCTACACCACCGACAAGTTCCTCGACGCGCTGGTGAAGGTGAACGGCTACGCCCGGCTGCCGCTCACCGAGGCGGCGCAGGACGTGCAGAAGAGCGGCTACCCCGGCGCCTACGCCAAGCACGAGGCGAACGCCACCGCGCTGGCCGAGGCGCTGTCCGGCCGGGCGCCGGGCATGTTCAGCTGCACCGTGCACTCCTTCGACCAGCCGCTCGCCGCGGACTCCGACCCGTCGGCGAGCCCGAGCAGCGGCGGCGGGGCCGCCGGCGGCACCTCGACGGCGCAGGCCGCGCAGCAGCTGACCGACCGGGTGCACCGCGAGTTCGGTCAGACGGTGACCGTGGCGCCGGCCCCGGGCGGCGCGCCCGGCATCCTGGCGCTCACCCCGACCGCGGCCGCCAACACCGGCAGCGGCCCCGACGCGCAGGCCCAGGGCGGCTGGGCGGTGGCCCAGTGGGCGGTGGCCCAGGCCCAGGCGCAGGACATCGGCACCGTCTCGTTCGCCGGCAAGGAGTGGCGGATCGACCGCTCGGGCTCCGGCTGGCAGAACCAGCCCGCGGCGACCTCCGGCAGCCAGGTGCTGATCACCCTGGGGATGCCCGCCAAGACGAAGTGACCGTCAGCCCAGGTTGACGAACGCCCGCCCGCCCGCCGCCCGCAGGGGTGAACCGGCCCCCGCCGGTTGGACGTGCCCCCGGAGCGCGCCACGGGCGGCGGGCCGGCGCCGGGCGACGGGCCGCCGGGGCCGCGACACCCCGGCTGCCAGGGAGAGTGACGTTTCCTCAGCGCCTCGGCGACCCTGCGCGGCCACCCGGGAACGGAAAGAAGATCATGCGATCTTTAGTGACTCTTTACGTTCGGCCACCGAAACCTTCTCGCTCCTCAAGCGGTAATCACGGAGTCCGCCCGGCGGACTGTCGTGTCGTCACTACTTAGGAGCACCATGTCCCTCCCCCTCTCCCGCCGGATCGCCCAGGCCGCGCTCCTCGTCGCGGCCGGTGCGACCCCGCTGGTCGCCGCCGCCGGGTCGGCGTCCGCCCACGAACTGGTGCCGCAGGGCACCGATCTCGGCCAGGGGATCAGCAGGATCGACGGCCTCACCGAGCACTCGACCGTGCGGACCACCGCCCACTCGCTGGGCCAGGCGCTGGGGACCACGGGCGCGCTGCTCAGCGCCAAGGCCGTGCCGGCGGCCACCGACGCCGCCGCGCAGGCCGCGACCGACAAGCTGCCCGAGACCGGCAAGCTGACCGACCCGGCCCAGCTCGTCGACCAGCTGGCCCACCAGCCGGGCACCCCCCTCGCGGGCGTGACCCAGCTGACCGCGGCGACCGGCCAGCTCTCCAAGCTGCCGGTGGGCACGGTGCTGTCCGGCGGTCCGCAGCGTTCGATGCCGATGTCCGCCGGCGCCCCGACGGCCTCGATGCCCGGCATGACCGGCGGCGCGCCCAGCAACCCGCTGGAGCACCTGCCCATCCCGCAGGGGCCCGCCGTGAACGGGGTCGACAAGTTCGCCGGCCCGGAGACGCTGAACCACCCGGTCGCCGCCACCGGCCACCTGCTGGAGCAGGTCCCGGCCACCAGCAGCCTGGGCCAGTCGGTGCCGAGCGAGGACCGGCTGGCCACCGCCGTGCCGGCCACCGACCACCTGACCGGGGCGCTGCCGCTGCACGACACCACCGCCCAGCTGGGCCGGCAGCTGCCCGCCGCGCAGTCGCTGGGCAACCTGCCGAGCACCGACCACCTGACCCACGGGCTGCAGAACACGGGTGACCTGCTGCACCCGGGCCAGGCCACCGATGCGCTGCAGCTGCAGCAGCTGACCGGGCAGACCGACGAGGCCACCCACCGGCTGGGCAGCCTGCCCGGCCTCGGCAACGGCACCCCGGACCTGGGCAGCACCGTCACCGGCCTGCTGGGCAGCCTGGGCACCCAGCACCTGCCGTTGGGCAGCTGACCCCGTAGTCGCAGAACGCGGGTGGGGCTGGGACGGTCGAACCGTCCCAGC
>NZ_JBNQTI010000089.1:0-12347 GCF_050325825.1 Kitasatospora sp. LaBMicrA B282 | reverse complement strand
GGGGGGGGGGGGGGGGGGGGGGGGGGGGAAAAAAAACCCCCCCCCCCCCCACCCGCGTTCACCGGTCGGTCAGCGGGCCAGCCGCTCGACCGCCGCGGCGACCCGCTCGTCGGTGGCGGTGAAGGCGACCCGGACGAACCGGTCGCCGGCCGGCCCGTAGAAGTCGCCCGGCGCCACCAGGATGCCCAGCCCGGCCAGGTACCCGACGGTGTCCCAGCACGACTCGTCCCGGGTGGCCCACAGGTAGAGGCTGGCCTGCGAGTGCTCGATCCGGAAGCCGTGGCCCTCCAGGGCGGCCCGCAGCTCGGCCCGGCGCCGCGCGTAGCGCTCCCGCTGCTCGGCCACGTGCGCGTCGTCGCCGAGCGCGGCGACGGTGGCCGCCTGCACCGGGGCCGGCACGATCATGCCGCTGTGCTTGCGGATCTCCAGCAGCTCCCGCACCACCACCGGGTCACCGGCCACGAACGAGGCGCGGTAGCCGGCCAGGTTGGAGCGCTTGGAGAGGGAGTGCACGGCCAGCAGGCCCTCGTGCGAACCGCCGCAGACGTCGGCCCGCAGCACCGAGACCGGCTCGGCCTCCCAACCCAGCTCCAGGTAGCACTCGTCGCTGACCACCAGCACCCGGTGCTCCCGGGCCCAGGCCACGGCGCGCCGCAGCTCCTCGGCCGGGAGCACCCGGCCGGTCGGGTTGGACGGCGAGTTCAGCCAGAGCAGCCGGACCCGGGACGGGTCCAGCTCGTCGACGTCCTGGTAGGCCACCGGCTCGGCGCCGCAGAGCCGGGCGCCGACCTCGTAGGTCGGGTAGGCCAGCACCGGGTAGGCCACCTGGTCGCCGGGGCCGAGGCCGAGCTGACCCGGCAGCAGGGCCACCAGTTCCTTGGAGCCGATCGTGGGCAGCACCGCCTGCGGGCCGATCTCGGCGCCGCAGCGCCGGTGCAGCCAGTCGGCGATCGCGGCCCGCAGCTCCAGCGGGCCCCAGACGGTCGGGTAGCCGGGGGTGTCCGTGCCGGCGGCCAGCGCCTTCTGGATCAGCTCCGGCACCGGGTCGACCGGGGTGCCCACGGAGAAGTCGCACAGCCCGCCCGGGTGGGCCAGCGCGGTCGCCTTGTACGGCTCCAGCTTGTCCCAGGGGAAGACGGGCAGCAGGTCGGATACGCGGCGCGCCGCCCCCGGGTGGCCCGGGAACGGCGCGCGCGATTCATCGGTGGTGCTCACAGGCTCAGTGCTCGTCCTGGTTCTGCGGCGGCAGGGCGGCGATGAACGGGTGGTCCCGCTCGATCAGGCCGAGCTTGGAGGCGCCACCGGGCGAACCGAGGTCGTCGAAGAACTCGACGTTCGCCTTGTAGTAGTCCTTCCACTCCTCCGGAGTGTCGTCCTCGTAGAAGATCGCCTCAACGGGGCAGACCGGCTCGCAGGCGCCGCAGTCGACGCACTCATCCGGGTGGATGTAGAGCGAGCGCTCGCCCTCGTAGATGCAGTCAACCGGGCACTCTTCGATGCACGCCTTGTCCTTGACGTCGACACAAGGCTGCGCGATGACGTAGGTCACGCTGTCGTTCCTCCTCGGTTGGGCCCGGGGCCCAAACTATCTGCTTGCGTGCGCGGGTGAGCGCGGCGTCGTCGATGCCCGCCCCTAGTATCGCGGGTCAGGGACGACAAATGCACCGGAGGTCAGCTTGAGCGGCACCCCGATTCCGACCGACGCCCGCCCCGAGGTCCGGATAGGCCCGACTGACGTGGGCCGACGGGTGTCCGTGCGGCGGATCGAGGCGGCCCCGGACCCAGCCACCGGACGGGCGTCGTTCCGCGATGCGATCGGCGTGCTCACCTCGTGGAACGATCAAGAGCTGATCGTAGTCGCCAGGGACGGATCGGAGGTATGCATTCCGGCCAATCGCCTGGTCGCCGGCAAGCCCGTCCCGCGCTTCCCGGCCCGCCGCGCGCCGCTGCCCACGGCCGCTCCGGCCGAGCTCCAGCGGATCGCGGCGCGCGGTTGGCCCGCGGTCGAGGAGCAGCCGCTCGGCGACTGGCGGCTGCGCGCCGCGGCCGGCTTCACCCGGCGGGCCAACTCGGTGCAGACGCTCGGCGACCCCGGGCTGCCGCTGCCCGAGGCACTGGACCGGGTGCGCCGGTGGTACGCCGAGCGCGACCTGCCCGCCCACGTCGAGGTGACCGAGCCGGGCTCGCCGGCCGACCTGGCCCGGGCCCTGGAGCGACTCGGTGGCCAGGCCGCCGCCACCCTGTTCCGCACCGCCCCGCTGGCCGGGCCGGCCCGGGCCGGTCGGCCCGACGCGGTCGAGCGGGTGCGGCTGTCCCGCACCGCCGGGCCCGGGTGGCTCTCGGTGTACCGGCGCAGCAGCGGGGATCCGACGATGGACGAGGCCGCCCACCGGGTGCTGCACGGCGGCCCCTCGGTCTGGTTCGCCTCCGTGCCGGACCCGGCCGGCGCGGTGCCGCTGGCGATCGGCCGGTGCGTGGTGGACGGCGCCTGGGCCGGCTTCGCGGCGATCGAGGTGCGGCCCGAGGCCCGCCGCCAGGGCCTCGCGACGGCGCTCATGGGCGCGCTCGCGGCGCGCGCCGCGGAGGAGGGCGCGCAGGGCGCCTACCTGCAGGTGGAGGCGGAGAACAGCGGCGCACGCGAGCTCTACGACGGCCTGGGCTTCACCACCAGCCACACTTACCACTACGTCCGTCTTCCGCAGGGGCAGCCGTCCGCGTAGGTTCCCGGCAGTACCACGCAACCCCGCGTCACCCGGCCGCACCGCCGGGCCGTCGCACCACCGAGCCGTCACGTACGAAAGCCAGCGCAGCACCGTGACCGAGCAGAGCAGAAGCCGCTTCCGCACCGAGGCCAGGTCCGAGCAGCCGGACCCGGTGCTGCTCTGCCTGCTCGCGTCCGCCGAGCAGACCCTGGCGCCGCCCACCGTCCCCAGGCGGCGGGCCGGCGACCTTGACCGGGACGACCCCGAACCGGCCGCGAACCCCGACGACCGGCGCCCGCCGCCCACCCTGGAGGAGCTGCTGGCCGCCTGCACGGCAGCGCTGGACCGGCACGCGGCGGCGGTGCGCCGGGCGGTGGCCGAGCGCCGGCCCACCACCCCGGAGGAGACCGCCGCGCTGCTGGCGGCCGTGCTCGGCGGTCGCGAGCGGTTCCACGGGCGGCAGTCGGACTACCTGAAGCTGGAGTCCTCGCTGCTGCCCGAGGTGCTGCGGCGCCGGCGCGGGCTGCCGATCCTGCTCTCGCTGGTCTGGACGGCGGTGGCGCAGCGCGCCGGACTGACCGTGCACGGGATCGCGCTGCCCGGGCACTTCATCGTCGCGGTGGGCGGGCCGGACGCGGGCGAGGAGTACGTGCTGGCCGACCCGTTCCACGGTGGCCGGCTGCTCTCCTCCGACGACGCGGCCGCGATCGTCACCGCCGCCGGCCACCGCTTCACCCCGGAGCTGTTCACCCCGGCGCAGCCGTTGGACACCACGCTGCGGGTGCTCGGCAACATCCGGGCCTGGGCCGGCGAGCGACCGGAGCAGGCCCGGGTGCAGCTCTGGGCCACCGAGCTGTCGCTGCTGCTGCCCCGCCACCCGGCCCAGCTGCGCCTGGAGCGGGCCGAACTGCTGGTGCGCACCGGCGACTTCCTCGCCGGTGCGGCCGAGATGGACGCCTACGCCCGGATCCTGGACGCCTTCGACCCGGACTCGGCCGGCCGGGTCCGCCAGGAGGCCCGGTCGGCCCGGCACCGGCTGAACTGACCGGCCACCGGCACCGCCGCGGCGGCCTACCCGGCGGTCCGGCCGCCGGATCACATCCAGCCCTTCTCCTTGGCGACCCGGACCGCCTCGGCCCGGTTGCGGGCCCCGGTCTTCTGGATCGCCATCGAGAGGTAGTTGCGCACCGTGCCCTCGGAGAGGTGCAGCCGGCGGGCGATCTCCGCGTTCACCGCGCCGTCCGCCGCGGCCGCCAGCACCTCCAGCTCGCGCGCGGTCAGCGGGTTGGCGCCCTCGGCCAGCGCGGCCGCCGCCAGCGTCGGGTCGATCACCCGCTCGCCGCGCAGCACCCGCCGCACCGCCTCCGCGAGCTCGGCGGCCGGGGCGTCCTTGACCAGGAACGCGTCCGCGCCGGACTCCATCGCCCGGCGCAGGTAGCCGGGGCGCCCGAAGGTGGTGGCGATCACCACCTTGGTCTCCGGGCTGCGCCGGCGCAGTTCGGCGGCGGCCTCGATCCCGGTCATCCCCGGCATCTCGATGTCCAGCACGGCGACCTGCACCCGGTGCGCGAGCGCCGCCTCGACCACCTCGTCGCCGCGCGCCACCTGGGCGACCACGTCGATGTCGCCCTCCAGGCCGAGCAGGGCGGCCAGCGCCTCCCGGACCATCCCCTGGTCCTCGGCGAGCAGCACCCGGATCCCGTGCCCGTTCTGATCATCAGTCATGCGGCCGACCCTAGGGCCTGGCCCCCGCCGCCGGTGCGGTGGGGCGCCCCGACCTGCCGGAACGCGGTCGGCGCGGGGGCCAGGGCCGCTCTTACGAATCTTGACCCGGCGCGCACGGGGGTCAGACCGCGACCTTGACGCCCAGCGGGACCAGGGCGCGCAGCCGGAAGCCCCGGCCGCGGTGGCCGGCCACGGTCTCCAGCCGGCCGCCGACCAGGGCCAGCCGCTCGTCCAGCCCGGACAGCCCGTTGCCGGGACCCGACTTGCCCGGCCCGGGGCCGTTGTCGGCGATCTCCAGCACGGCGAACCGGGCGCCGTCGCCGTCCCAGGTCTCGTCCAGGCCGACGGTGCACAGGGTGGCCCCGGCGGCGTGCCGGACGATGTTGGTGACCGACTCGCGCAGCACCCAGGCCAGCGTCTCGGCCTCGGCGGCGCCCAGCCCCGGCCGGTCCTCGGCCAGCGACTCGGGCACCTCCAGCGCGACGCCAACGGTGGCCAGCGCGCTGCGGGCGGTGGCCAGCTCGACCGCCAGGGTCGGCTTGCGGTAGCCGCTCACCGCGCTGCGCACGTCGATCAGCGACTGCCGGGCGACCTGCTCGATCTCCGCCACCTGGGCCCGGGCCGCCTCGGCCTTCTCGGCATCCATGAACCGCCCGGCCAGCTCGCTCTTCAGCGTGATCAGCGAGAGCGAGTGCCCGAGCAGGTCGTGCAGGTCGCGGGCCAGGCGCAGCCGCTCCTCGGCCGCGGCCAGCTGGGCGGCCGTCTCCCGGGCCTCGCGCAGTTCGCGCATCGCGAGGAGCAGGCGCTGCATGCCGGTCATCGCGGCGCCGCTGAGGAAGGTGGGCAGCACCAGGCCGGCCATCGCGGAGCGGTCCGCCCCGTCGGCCAGCCCGATCAGCACGATCACCACGGTGGCGGCGGCCACCCCGCGCAGGGCGAGCCGCGGCGGCAGCACCGCGCCCACGGCCACCGACACGTAGGTGATCAGGCCCAGCCAGGGGGTGCCCAGGGCGAGGCTGGTGGCCAGGGCGATCGCCACCATCACCCCGAGCAGCGGATAGCTGCCCCTCCACTGCAGCCCGGCGGTGGACCGGAACGCCACCAGCGTCAGGTAGCAGCCCAGGAAGCCCACCAGCGCGCTCCAGCCGGCCACCTGCACCGGCAGGCCGTGGTGGCCGTCCGTCAGGTCCTTGACCGGGTAGATCAGGTAGAGCATCCAGAGCGACATCCAGCAGAGCTTCACCATCAGCTGGCGCCGGTTCTCCACCGGACCACCGGGGAAGGCCGGCACGATGCGCCCCCTCACCTCCTTCCCGAGCTGGTCGGGCTGCTGGTCAAGGGGCGCGTCGGGCATGGCGGACATCATGCCTGCTTGGTGTCCCGGCGGTACAACACGCCGGCGGCGGTCACGAAGAGCACCAGGAAGCCGGCCAGGGTCGCGGCCGCGCCCAGGTCGAAGGGGACCCCGGGCCGGATGAAGGCGGCCAGCTGGTTGTAGAGGTAGACCGGGTTGACCTTGGCGATGGTCTTCAGGGTGCCGGAGACCGGGAACCAGGTCCCGCCGAAGGCCGACATCAGCATGTAGACGATCATCACGATCGGCTGCACCGCACTGGGCTCGGCCGCGTAGCCGAGGGCCACGCCGAGCGCCGCGAAGACGAAGCTGCCCAGCCAGATCACCGCGACCAGCCCGAGCCACTGACCGGCGCTCAGCCGGACGCCCTTGCTCGCGCCGAGCGCGAAGACCACCAGGATCGCGGGCAGCGTGGTCGCCGCGCAGGAGCAGATCTTGGCCACCGCGTAGGCCCGCCCGGGCAGCGCGGTCAGCCGCAGCTGGCGCACCCAGCCGCTCTTGCGCTCCAGCGAGATCCGCTGCGCACTGCCGGTGAGCACCGCACCGACCGCGCCGAAGGTGGCCATCGAGACCATGAAGTAGGACTTGGCGCTCAGCCCGCCCGCCATCCCCTTGCTGCCGTAGGCGCTGACGAAGAAGAAGTACATCAGCGCGGGGTAGAGGACGGTGAAGAACAGGTACCGCCGGTTGCGCAGGGTGCGCAGGATCTCCAGCCTGATCAGGGTCCTCATCGCGCGTTCTCCGTCCCCAGGGCACCCGCCGCCTGCGAGTCCTGCTCGTCCTGCTCTCCGGTGATGGTCAGGAAGGCCTGCTCCAGGCCCAGGCTGGTGACCTCCAGCCCGCGCGGGTAGCAGCCGGCCCGGTAGAGCCCGGCGACCACCGCGTCCGCGTCGGTGGAGCGGATCCGCACCGTGCGCACCGCCGCCGCCGAGCCGCTGACCTCCAGCGCCACCAGCCCGGGCAGCGCGCGCAGCACCGACTCCTCGATCCGGCCGTCGGCGGCGTGCAGCTCGAAGCTGACCCGGCGGGCGCCGGCCTTGGCCTTGATCTCGGCCGAGGAGCCGTCGGCGATCAGTCGGCCGCGGTGCAGCACCAGCACCCGGTCGGCGATCGAGTCCGCCTCCTCCAGGTAGTGGGTGGCGAAGAGCACCGTGCGGCCCTGCTCGGCCTGGCGGCGCATCGCGGCCCAGAACTGCTGACGGACCGACACGTCCATGCCGGTGGTCGGCTCGTCCAGCACGATCAGGTCGTTGCGGCCGGCGATCGCCAGCGCGAACCGGACCCGCTGCTCCTGGCCGCCGGAGAGCTTGTCCACCCGGCGGTCGGCGATCTCCTCGATCCCCGCGTCCCGCATCACCTCGGCCGGCCGGTGCCCGCGCGGGTGCACGTCGCAGGCCAGCCGGACCAGTTCGCCCACCTTGACGTCGGTCATCAGGCCGCCGCTCTGCAGCATCGCCCCGACCCGGCCGGCCTCGATCGCCTGCCGCGGGGTGCCGCCGAACAGCGTGACCCGTCCCTGGTCCGGTTCCCGCAGCCCGAGCAGCAGGTCCAGGCTGCTGGACTTGCCCGCGCCGTTCGGTCCGAGCAGCGCCACCGTCTGCCCCGGGTGCAGCACCAGGTCGAGGCCGTTCACCGCCTTGACCTGCCCGTAGCTCTTGCTCACTCCCCGGAACGCGGCCACTTCCTCGGCCATGGCGCTCTCCCCGTCCTTCCGGGGTCCCCTGGGACCCTCCGCCGGTACCTGCTGACCGGACCAGCATCCCGGGCGCGGGGGTGGGGGCGGCAGTGTGCGCCGTCGCGTCCTGCCCATGACGGATGTCATGCCGCCCCCGGTGGCGTCACATCCCGAGCGAGCGCTTCAGGAAGTCGACCTGGAGCAGCAGCAGGTTCTCCGCCACCTGCTCCTGCGGCGTCATGTGGGTGACCCCGGAGAGCGGCAGCACGGTGTGCGGGCGGCCGGCGGCGAGCAGCGCCGAGGAGAGCCGCAGGGTGTGCGCGGCCACCACGTTGTCGTCGGCCAGGCCGTGCACGATCATCAGCGGGCGCTCCAGCTTCGCCGCGTCCGCGATCAGCGAGTTGGCGTCGTACACCTCCGGCCGCTCGCCGGGGTGGCCCAGGTAGCGCTCGGTGTAGTGGGTGTCGTAGAGCCGCCAGTCGGTGACCGGGGCGCCGGCCACGGCCGCGTGGAAGACGTCGGGGCGGCGCAGCACGGCGAGCGCCGACAGGTAACCGCCGTAGGACCAGCCGCGGATCGCCACCCGGCCCAGGTCCAGCGGGAACTCCGCGGCCAGCGCCTGCAGCGCCTCGACCTGGTCGGCCAGGGTCACCCCGGCGAAGTCGTGGGCGATCGCCTTCTCCCAGGCCGGGCTGCGGCCGGGGGTGCCGCGCCCGTCGGCGACCACCACCGCGAAGCCCTGGTCGGCGAACCACTGCGAGGTCAGGAAGGCGTTGTGGGCCTGGACCACCAGCGCGGCGTGCGGGCCGCCGTACGGGTCCATCAGCACCGGCAGCAGGCCGTCCCGGTCCCGGTCGTAGCCGGTCGGCAGCAGCACCGCGGCCGGGATCCGCCGCTTGCTGGCCAGCCGGAACAGCGGCCGGGCGGTGAGCACCGGGGTCTCGGCGTACGAGGTGACGACCAGCGGCTCGGCGCCCTCGCGCAGCACCTCGGCGCGCCGGCCCGCACGGTCCGGGGCGGCGCTGGAGAGCACCGTCACCCCGCCGCCGCGCACCGCGTCCAGCGCGGCGCCGCGGTGCACCAGCACCGGCGCCGAGCCGTCCAGCGGCACCCGGTACAGGCCCGTCAGGCCCGGGGTCTGGTCCGCGGCGCCCTCGCCGGCACCGGCCAGGCAGAGCACGTCGGTGGCGTCGACGGAGAGCACGGCCCGCAGGTGCAGGGTGTCGTCGGTGCGCTCGGCCTCCCCGACGTACAGCGCCCGGTGGCCCGACTCGTCGCCGATCCGCACCAGGCGCCCGTCCGGGGTCCAGGCGGGGACGCCGTTGAACAGCTCCAGCCAGGCCGGGTCCCGCTCGGTGAGCAGCTCGGTGGTGGTGCCGGTGCCGGGGTCGACGGCGAGCAGCTGCTGGCTGCGCTGGTCGCGGGCCTGCACCAGGAGCAGCGGCGGGCCACCGGCCGACCAGTGCACCCGGGCCAGGTAGGGGTGGGCGACCCGGTCCCAGACCACCTCGGTGCGCGAGCCGTCCAGGCCGAGCAGCCAGAGGGTGACCTCGGCGTTGGGGGTGCCGGCGGCCGGGTAGGCGACCTCGGCGGGGGTGCGCTCGGGATTGGCCGGGTCGGCGATCCACCACCGGCGCACCGGGGCGTCGTCGGCCCGGGCGACGAGCAGCGCGTCGCTGCCCGGGGACCACCAGTGGCCGCGGTCCCGGTCCATCTCCTCCTGGGCGATGAACTCGGCCTGACCCCAGGTCACCCCGGCGGCCTCCGGCTCGGCCAGCGCGCGGTCGCCGGTGCCGTCGGCGGCGATCACCCGCAGGGCGCCGCCGGTGGTCGGGTAGGCGATCCAGCGACCGTCGGGCGAGGGGCGCGGGTCGAGCAGCGGCCCCGCGGCGGGCAGCTCGCGGGCGCCGGCGGCCGGGCCGGCCGCGAACAGCCGGCCGGAGAGCGCGAAGGCGGCCAGCTCGGCGGTGGCGTCCAGGGCGTAGCCGACGATGCCGGCCGAACCCTCCCGGCTGCGCTCGCGGCGGGCCCGCTCGGCGGGCGACAGGTCCTCCGCGCCGCCGTCGAGCAGGGCCGCCGGGTCGGCGAGCACCGTCTCGGTGCCGTCCGCCACGTCCAGCGTCCAGAGCAGGTTGGCCCGGTCGGTGCCGGAGCGGGAACGCAGGAAGAGGACCCGGGAGCCGTCGGGGGCCACCGCGAAGGAGCGCGGCTGGCCCACCGTGTAGCGCAGGGTCCGCGCGTACTGCCGGGGGAAGGAGTCGGCGGGCGCGTGGTGCTGAACGTCATCGGTCATGGCCGCACCCTATGGCGTCGCACACCAACCGCTCACCCGTTCGGCGCAGCGTCGACAAATCGGCCTCCGAGGCCCCGACACCCGCTCCGACCGGCCCTTGCGCCCCCTGGACGCCTCCGTGATCCGGCGGATGCGGACTCACAGACAGTAATGCCATGGCCACCGATCGGGTATTCCTAGTCCAGTGATCCGGACGATCCGTGTCCGGTTCACCGTGTCCCACACGGTCCTCGCCGCCGCCCCCGGGCGGCGCACCCGGGAAGGGGTGTGTGCCGTCATGGCTCTGTCCATCTCCGCGGCCATGCTGATGCTGGTCATCGTGGTGGTGCTGATCCGCCGCTCCGGCCTCAAGCTGGGCCACGCGATCGTCTGCGGGCTGCTCGGCTTCTACCTGGCCTCCAGCTCGATCGCGCCGTCGATCCAACAGGTGACCAGCAACCTCGCCGGGATGCTCAATGACCTGAAGCTCTGAGCCCGGGCGCGGGCCTGGCCCGCGGCGGCGGTGGTTAGGCTGCTCCCCATGACCGCTGCCCCCGACCGCCGCCTGCTGCTGGTGCACGCCCACCCCGACGACGAGTCGATCGGCAACGGCACCACCATGGCCCGCTACGCCGCCGAGGGCGCCGCGGTCACCCTGGTGACCTGCACCCTGGGCGAGGGCGGCGAGGTGATCCCGCCCGGGCTGGCCCACCTGACGGCCGACCGGCAGGACACCCTGGGCGAGTACCGGATCGGCGAGCTGGCCGCCGCGATGCGCGAGCTCGGCGTGGCCGACCACCGCTTCCTCGGCGGGGCCGGCCGGTACCGGGACTCCGGGATGATGGGCGTGCCGGACAACCGGCACCCGGGTTCCTTCTGGCAGGCCCCGCTGGACGAGGCGGCCGGGCACCTGGTCGCGGTGGTCCGCGAGGTCCGCCCGCAGGTCCTGGTCACCTACGACGAGCAGGGCGGCTACGGGCACCCGGACCACATCCAGGCGCACCGGATGGCGATGCGCGCCGTCGAGCTCGCCGCCGATCCGGCCTTCCGCCCCGAGCTGGGCCCGGCCTGGCAGGTCGTCAGGGTGTTCTGGAACCGGATGCCCCGCTCGGTGCTGCTGCCCGGGCTGCGGGCCGCCGCCGAGCGCTTCCCGCTGGCCGCCGAGCCGGCGGACGTGCCCGGCGTGGTCGACGACCGGCTGATCGACGCGGCACTGCCCGGCACGGCCTACGCCGACCGGAAGGCGGCCGCGATGGCGGCGCACGCCACCCAGATCACCGTCGACGGCGCCTTCTTCGCGCTCAGCAACGACCGCTGGCAGCCGCTGGTGGCCGACGAGTACTTCCAGTTGGCCCGCGGTGCCGCGCCGGCCGAGCGGCCGCTGACCGACCTGTTCGCCGGGCTGCCCGGCACCGACGAGGGATCCGGAGTCGAGACCCGATGAGCGACCTGCTGCACTCCGTGCTGGGCACCCGGGCCGAGCGGCTGGCCGAACCGCTGCCGCCGAAGGGGGTCCGGTACGCCTGGTACGCGGTGTTCCTGGTGCTCGGCGCGGTGGTCTCGCTCTGCGGTTGTTTTGTGCAGGGTCTGTGGAGCCCGGTCGGGCTGCTGCTCGCGCTGGCCGCCAACGGCGCGGTCTCCTACGCGGGCCTGCGGCTGACGGGGACCAAGCTGGGCGCGGGCGCCCCGCTGGTCGGCTGGTTCGTGGCGCTGCTGATCATGCTGTCCCCGCGGCCGGAGGGCGACATCGTGCTCGGCGCCTTCCCCGAGGCCTACGCCTACGTGCTGGTGGGCTGGTTGCCGGGGATGGTCTGCGCCCTGCTGCCGACCCGCTCGACCTACACCTTCGGCATCCCGCGCCAGCGGGACTGACCGGGCCCGGGGCCGACGGGCAGTCAACGCCCCGGACCCGTAGGCTCGGCCCTGCCGAACCGGACGTTTCGGCTTCTGGAACCGGACGTATCGGCTTCTAAGAGGG
Source organism: Kitasatospora sp. LaBMicrA B282 (assembly GCF_050325825.1). Classification (NCBI taxonomy): domain Bacteria; kingdom Bacillati; phylum Actinomycetota; class Actinomycetes; order Kitasatosporales; family Streptomycetaceae; genus Kitasatospora; species Kitasatospora sp. LaBMicrA B282. Next base: position 641 of record NZ_JBNQTI010000089.1, on the reverse strand, counting down.
TCCCCCGGTAGGGGGCCGGGAGAAGGAGCGGCGTCCGGGCCGAGTCTGGGCGGCGCCGACGAAGGAGTCCATGCGGAGCATCGGCGACTGAGGAGAAGCCGTCCAGGCGAGAGTCCGGGCGTCGCGACGCCGGCCCCCTACCGGGGGACCCTCTCAGGAAGCAGTTCGCCACCCACGTGTTCCCAGTATGGTGGTGCCGCAGCAGCGTCGGACGAGCCGTCCGGCCGCGAACCCGGAGCAGAGCAGCATTGAGCAGCCGCGAATCTGACAACGCCTATCCGTCGGCCCGGCGGGGGGCTCCCGGCCACAGGGCGGGCGAGGGGATCGACGCCTATCCGTCGGGCACCCCGCCGTACGGCATCCCTGGCCTGGGCGGCGGCTTCGACCCGTTCACTCCCGGGCCGGCCGGTCACCCGCAGGCCACCGGCGCGCCGGGCCCCGCGGCCGCCGAACCGGACGAGGTGCCCAAGACCGAGACCACGCTGACCACCCGGATCTCGATCAACATCCCCGGCTCCCGGCCGATCCCGCCGGTGGTGGTGCGCAGCACCGTCAAGCCCGAGGAGCAGGTCTGCTAGCCCCCCTCCCCCGCGCCCCGGCACCGCTCGGCGCCGCCTGCCGCGCCGGCCGCCGGCGTGCTG
>NZ_JBNQTI010000088.1:0-35042 GCF_050325825.1 Kitasatospora sp. LaBMicrA B282 | reverse complement strand
CGCCGCGGCGGCGTTGCCACCGGCCGGGCCGGCCGGGTTCGCGTTGCCGGCGCCGCCGTCGGCGGGGTTGCCGGGCTGGCCCGGGTTGCCGCCGCCCGGCTGCTGCGGGGCGGGCTGCTGCGGGCCCTGCGCGGAGGTGACGTCGCCGTGTGCGTCGGTGGTGGGCACGTAGCCGGCGTTGCCGCCGCCGGGCTGCGTGTACCCGGCCGGGCCGGAGCCGAGCGGACCCTTGTGCGGGCCACCGCCACCCAGGTGCGACAGCGCCAGCGGCAGGCTGAGCAGCACCACGCCGGCGGTCGCCGCGGCGGCGATCATCGGCTTGGAGATCCGCCGGAGCCGGGTCTCCTCGCCCGCGTCGGCGGGGGTGGCCGCCGTGCTGGTGGCGGTGAGGGGGTCGGTGGCGGCGACGGTGACGGCTTCCGCGGGGGCGGCGGCCGGCTCCGTGCCGGCGGTCGCGGTGGCCTCGGCGGGGTCGGCTTCGACCTCGTCGAACCGGCCCGGCGCCAGGACCAGGGCCCGCCCGCTGCGGTCGGTCTCCGCAGCGGTGTCGGCGGCATCGGCGGTGTCGGCGGCTGCCGCGGCGGCGGGCGCCGGCTCGGCGATCTCCGGCACCGCCCCGCGGACCTGCGGCTCGGCTGCCGGCTCCGCGGCGGTCAGCTGCTCGGCAGTCGGCGCGGCGGCCGGCTCCTGGCCCGCCTCCGCCTCGGCGTCCGCCCAGGCCACCGCGGGCAGCTGGTAGCCAGCGGCCGCCTTGCCCGACTGCTTCCCGTTGTCGTCACGGTCCTTGCTCACCCTGTACCTGACCCCTCCACGACGTTGCCTCGACCGGACCACCCACCACCGACGAGACCTGCGGCAGACGCATCCAGCAGCAGGCACGGACGGCACGGGCTGCACGGTTCAACGGCTGCCCGGTTCGACGGCTGCCCGGTTCGACGGGCGGAGCCCCGGTCAGCGGAGCCCGGTCAGCCGGACAGCCCGCCGAGCACGTCGGTGATCCGGTCCGTGAGGCTCTTCGGCTGCTCCGGTTCCGCCGGGCTCCGCGGCGGCTCCGGCTCGTCCGAGCGCTTCGGCTGCTCCGTTTCGTCCTGGTGGCCGATCCGGACCTGCTCGGCGGCGGGCCGTGGGGCACGCGGCGCGGCCCAGCGGTCGGCGTCGGCCGCGGCGTCCGGGTCGGCCGCCCGCGCCTCGGCCTTGGCCGCCTGCCGGGCCTTCGCCTCGGCCGCGAGCTCGTCGCCCAGCTCGGTGTGGCGCCGGCGCAGCTCGTCGAGCTCGGCCCGGCGCTGCTGCAGCAACTGCTCGGCGAGCGGCCGGCGGTCGGGGCCGGCGGTGCTGACGAACGCCTCGGAGTGGGTCACCGCGAGGGTCGCCGTCCTGGCCGCGTCCTTGAGGAACCCGGCGGCCGTGCTCCCGGCCTTCCTGGCGGCCTCGGTCGCACCGGCCAGCGCCACCTCGGCCGTCCGGCGGCCCTCCTCGGTGGTGGCCGCGGCCAGGTCCGCACGGGCCCGGTCGGCGCGTTGCAGGGCCGCGGCGCGGTTCTCCAGCGCGGTGTCCGCCTGCCGGGCCCGGTCGGCGGCCTCGTCGGACTTGACCGCGGCCGAGCGCGCGGCCGGGTCGACCGTGCCGTCGCTCAGGTAGCGGCCGTCGCCGTGCGGGTTGTGCACGACCACCGGCCGCGGCCAGCCCGAGCCGTTGCCCTGCTCGGTCAGGTCCACCGGCAGGCCCGAACCGAACTTCGCCTCCGGCCGGTACAGGCTGGAGACCAGGGCGCCGAGCTGCTCCGGGTCGTCCACCAGGCCGAGCGCGTGCTGCTCGAACTCGCCGCCGATCCGGGCCACCTCGCGGACCACGGAGAGCGCGATGCCCTCGGTGAAGTCGGCGCCGTGGAACACCTCCTGGTCGAAGGTGACGTCCCGGTGGGTGCCGTCGGGGTAACTGTTGGTCCAGGTCCCGCGGGTGCCGGCGCCCTTGGTGCCGGGCGGGTAGGCCGAGGTGCGGACCGGCTGCGGGCGGCCCGGCAGGCGCAGCTCGCGCATGGCGGTCCGGTCCAGCGGGTGCAGCTGGTCGTGCAGCGACACCCAGCCGCCGAACTCCTGGAGGGCGCTCACGTCGAAGACCAGCGTGGTGGGCCCGTACCGGGTCTGCATCGGGGCGTCGTTGGCCTCCACCCGGAAGAAGACGAAGTCGTCGTTCCCGAGGCTCGAGGTGTTGGCCTCGCTGCTCTTGCCCGAGCTGAGGAACCGCAGGTCGCGCCGGGTCAGGTCGCCCTGCGAGGACATCAGGCCGCTGTTGGCGATGGCGTGGTACGCCGGGGTGGCGTGCTTGAGCCGGAAGGGCAGGTCGCGGATCCGCTCGTAGAGCTCGCGGTACTCCGGCCTGGTCAGCGCCTGCTCGTTGTCGGCGTGCAGGTGGTCGAGGTTGCGGGTGGACAGGTCACGGACGAACCGGATCCGCTGGACGTCCGTCAGCTCGTCCAGGTGCGGGAGGACCGACTTCCACTGGTCGCCGGTCGGCACCTCGGCGTACGCCTGCCGGCCGCGGTGGTCCCGGACCGGGCGCGCCACCATCTCGAGCAGCGTCTCCGGCGTCATCAGCTTCCGCTCCGGGGACTGCGGCGGCTTGGTCCCGGCGTCCTCGACCAGCCCGGCCAGCGAACGGGCCGCGCCGACCTCGGCGGCGGAGGTGTTGCGCAGGTGGTAGGTGCCGCCGAACGGCGCCGCGTCCTTGACGAAGCCGCGCAGCACCGTCTCCAGGTCCGCGGAGGACCGCCGCAGCCGGGCGGCCTGGTTCTGCAGGCCCGCGAGCTCCGCCTGGTCGCCCTCCTCCAGGGACTTGGCCAACCGGTTGAGGTCCTCGCGCAGGCTCAGCGAGCGGGCCCGGACCTCGGGACCGGTCCAGATGACGTGCTTGACGTCGGCCTTGGACTTCTGATCACCGTCGGTCGACTGGTGCGCCTGCGACGGCTGGTCCGCCAGACCGGCCGCGCGCGCGGCGGCGTCCAGCTGGTGGGACCGCTTGCGCAGGGCCTCGGCCAGCGCGTGGTCACCGGCGCCGGCCAGGTGGTCGGCCAGCTGGTGCAGCTTCTGCTGGGACAGCTCGTCCGAGTCCACGATGACCGGCCGCTGCCCGCGCTGGTCGGCGGGCATCCGGTTCCACTCCTCCCAGGGGATGGCGTTGTCCATCGTGGCCTTGCCGGTGAGGAGGTGCCACTTGCCCGCCTTGGTGCGGGCGAGGCGGACCGAGGTTTCGGGCTTCTCCTTCTTCGGACGCCGGGCGGGGGCGGGGGCGGGGGTGGTGGGGTCGGGCTGGGTCGGGTGGGACTGGGTCGGGTGGGGCTGGGTGGGGTGGGACCGGGACGGGTCGCTCGGGGCGGGCTCGGGGTCGGCGAGCGAGCCCGAGTAGTGGTTGTGCTCGCGGAACAGGACCAGTTCCGGCGCGTCGTCGGCGACGCCGTCGGCGTGCACCTCGGTCTGCGAGCCGTCCCGGTTCACCACGGTGACCCTGACCCGGTAGACCGTGGAGACCAGCAGGGGCGCCACGTCGCCGCCCAGGTTGGCCCACGAGGCCGGGGTCTCCAGCTGCTGCCGGAGGTCCTCCACCGACTCGGGGCGGTCCGTCAGGAGCTGCGCCAGCTGGGCGTCCGAGAGGTCGTCCCCGGTGAAGTTGGCCAGGCGTGCGCGGAGCTGGGTGACCGTCATGCCGTGCAGGTCGGACAGGCCGGCGTGGCCGGACACGTCCATGGGCAGCACGCTCCGCAGGACGGAGTGGTAGAAGCAGTCACCGTCCGGCGGGGTCGACAGGAGGTGCCGGCTCCGGTCGCCGAGCGAGATGGTCTGCTGGGCGCGATCGATCGCCCAGTGCGGCCGGGCCACCGCCGTCGCCGCAGGCGTGACGGGGGTCGGGGTGGGGGTCGGGCTGGGGGTGTGGGCCGGAGCGGGTGCGGGGGTGGGTGCGGGGGTGGGTGCGGGGGTGGGCTCGACCTGGGGCTGTTCGTCCTTCGTGTCCTGGTGGTCGGTGGGGGCCGGTTCGGCCTGCTCGGCCTTGGAGTTGGCGAGCCAGGGCTTGTCGTAGTCCCGCTTCGGCTCGGGCCGCTGGGGGGTGGTCCCGGCCTGGTCGGCCGGCCGGCCCTGGCGGCGCACCAGCCGCTGCAGGTGCGCGAGGTTCGAGGTCCGGGCGTTCCCGGCGCCCGGCGCCGCGTCGAGGACCCGCTGCCGGTACTCCGGTGTCACCGCCTGGTCCTGCGGGAGCTGCAGGACGGTCCGGGTCACCGCGTCGAACCGGGCCCGGCCGGACAGCGGCGCCGCCTCGCGGTCGGACGGCAGGCCGACGTGCAGGACCGCCGCGACCTTGCGCAGGTTCGCCGGCGTGAGCTCCCCGCCACCGATCGCCTTGAAGGTCTCGGCCGTCCGGAGCAGCTTGGCCGCCGTGCTCCCCCACTCGACGTCCTTCGCGAGGTGGTCCAGCGGGTCGGTGCCCTTGTGCTCCGCGCGCGCCACCTGGTCCAGGTGGCCCGCCAGGATCAGCCCGGCCTCGGTGAGCGGCTCGTGCGGGTGCGCGTCGAGCAGCAGGTTCGCCAGCTCGTCGGCGCGGTTGGTGTGCCACCGGTCCGGTGTCCGGGTGGCCGGCAGGTTGAACATCTGCCGCAGCACGGCCGCACGCCGTGCCCCGGGGACCGCGTGGTCCAGCGCCTGCCGGGCCTCCGCCATCGAGGACTGGCGGACGGGAGCGGGCGCGTTCACCGGCTTCGCGCCGGCCGCCCACTTGGGCCGGGCCGGGGCGGGCTGGGCCGGGGCGGTGTCGGGGGTGGGCTTGGGAGCCGGGGTCGGCTGGGTGTCGGGGGTCGGCTTGGGAGCCGGGGTCGGCTGGGTGTCGGGGGTCGGCTTGGGAACAGGAGTCGGCTGGGCGTCGGGGGTCGGCTGCGGATCGGGAGAAGGGGTCGGCGTGGGACCGGGGACGGGCCGAGCCTCGTGGGTGGTGTCCGAGCCGGACTCGACCCCGCTGGTGGTGGTGCTGACGTGCGAGTTGTCCGTGAAGTAACGGTCCCGCTTCGGCTTCACCGCGTTGGGGTCGCCCGCCTTCAGGCCCGTCCGGTCGAAGGTGTGCACCGCGAGACCGTGCTTGACGGTGAGGACCAGCGACGGCTGCCGGCCCGTCTCGCCCTGGAACGCCGACGGGCGGTTGGTGTTGCCCAGCAGCCCGTCGACACCCGTGGTCCTGCTCCGGGTGACCGCGGCAGTCACCGCGGCCAGCGCGTTCTCGTTCCCCTTGCCCGCGTAACACTGGGCCAGGAAGATCTCCAGCGCCTCCGGGTCCGCCTCCTGCCGGGCCAGGAAACTGGGCCGGCGGCGGATGAGGCCGCCCTGCTCCCCGCCCCGGACCGTCGCGATGAGTTGACGACCGGGGTCGGTGGTGAGGTGCAGGTTGGCGGTGCCGTCCTCCAGGCCGTGGGTCTCGTACCAGTAGAACTTGGCGTCCCTGAGGTTGGTGTCCAGCCCCTTGAAGACCTGCACCTCCTCCCCGGTGGTCGGGTACAGGATGACGTCGATCGGCACCGTGCCCCCCTCCTCCGGCTGGTGGAACGAGCCGATCTTGTGCATCGCGTCGGTCGGGACGGCCCCGCTGAACTTCCAGAAGGCGCCCAGGTCGGCGTTGTTGAAGGAGCTGCGGCCCAGGTGCACCGGCGGCCGGCCGGGCTGCGCGGCGCTGTAGGCGGGGTAGCTGATGACCTCCCGGTCGGGCAGCGGGACCCGCCAGAGGACGCCGTCGCCGCCCTTGCGGCCGGCGAGGGCGTCGGCCACGAAGAAGCCGGTGTCGCCGAAGCCCTGGGTGGTGAGGTTGCCCTGGTCGTCCCGGCGCAGGAAGTCCTCCGCCTTGCTGACGTAGCTGCGCGGCGGGAGGTCGACGTCCTCCCGGAAGGCGACCGAGAGCTTGTCGGTGCCCGGGTTCGCGCCCGGGTTCGCGCCCGTCGCCGGGTCGGCCGGCTCGGGACGCACCCCGTTGGCCATGAAGTGCACCGGGTAGCCGGTCTCGGCGGCGATCCAGCGCGCCAACGTCTCCATGTGGTGGCCCTGGTCGCCGTCGCCGTTGGCGCCGACCAGGCCGATCACGCCGCCCGCGGGCAGCGACCGGCCGTCCCCGGTGAGCGCCTTCCTGACCAGCGTGGCCGCGTCCCGCCAGCTGAGCGTGGTGCTGCCGCCGTCGGGCGTGCGGACCAGCACGCCGTCCCGCCGGTCGTCGACCACCACCACCGTGACCTGCTTGTTCTCCCGGAGCGCCGACGCCCACGGCAGGTCGAGGTCCGAGCGCTCGCTGACCCCGCCCTCGGCGGGGCTGGAGATCTCGGTCAGGGTCTGCCGGGAGGTGTCCAGGCCGCGGTAGTCCTGGGCGAGTCGGGAATCGCCGGTGAGGATCAGCCCGTTGCCGTCCCGGGTGGTCTCCAGCACCACCTTGGTGCTCTCGGTGACCTCCTGCCCCGGCGCCACCGTGGTGCGCTTCGCCTCGAACACCCGGCCGTCGAGGGTGGGCCAGCGACCCCGGCCGGCGGGGTGGCCGCCGGTCCCGGCGGGCTGGGTGGCGTCCGGCTCCCAGTCGCGTGCCTCGGGGGCGTGCTGACGGGTCGGCAGCTGGTCGCCCCGGTCCCTGCCGGCGGTCCGGTAGGTCTTGCCGTCGGTCAGCGGGATCCGGACCTCGACGTTGCCCAGCTTCTCGCTCAGGTGCCGGGCGTACGTCTTCCGGTCCAGGTCGGTCTTGCCGGCTTCCGGGGACCCGGCCGGGGTCTCGCGGCCGGTGATCGCCACGGTGACCGGCCCGCCCTCCTGCCAGCCGGCGTCGGTCAGGTGCCTGCGCGCGTCGGCCGGCGACAGGTCGACCAGGTCGCCGAAGTCCGGCTTGCTCACGCTGTTGACCTGCTTGGGCGTGATCCGGCCCATCGGGACCGCGAGCACCACGGAGTCGGGCAGCTTGGGCAGCGCCTCGGCGGCCGCGTACTCCTGCCGGAGCTGCGTGCTGCGCCCGTTCGCGTCCAGCGCCGGGACGAACACGCCGGCCCGGATGATCTGCGGCCGGTCCCGGTCGGTGCGGTTGCCGTCGGACAGGACGGCGCGCAGCCGGGTGTCCAGCAGCTTGCCGGTCTGCTCCACCAGGTCGGTCAGCGCCTTGTCGCGGTCGGTCGCCTTCCCCATCGAGAGCTTCCCCGGCTCGGCGGGGACGTGCGGCCGCAGGGTGACCAGGTCGTCCTTGCCGACGCCCAGTCCGGCCAGCGCGTGGGCCAGCTCGGCGGGCGTCATCCGCCGGACCTCGCCCTGGTCGGTGCGGAACAGCAGACCGCGGTCGTCGGCCTCCACCTCGATGATCCGCTCGCGGTGCACCGGCTGCTCCTGCTGCGGTGCGTGCTGCCGGGCCAGGCTGTCGCGCAGCGGGCTGGGCCCCAGGATCGCCGCCCCGTGATCGGTGGGCCGGAGCACGGGGTGCTCGCCCGCCGTCGGCTCCGGCGCGCCGAGCCACCGCTGCTGGTGCAGCAGCGGCCCCTCGGCCGGCGGCAGCGCCTCGGCGGCCTTGCCCTTCAGGTTCTCGGCGAGCTGGGCGTCGATCGCGGCCGGCAGGATCGGCGGCTTCTTCGTCCCCCGGTCGGTGACGAACAGGACGTGCGCCGACTCGCCCGGGTTGGCGAGCACGCGGTCGGCCCGGTCGGCCTGGTCCCCGTCCCGGTAGGCGTCGAGGACCTTCTGACGGCTACCGGCCGGCTGCTCGTCGAGCAGGTCCTGCAGCGCCTGGCGCCGGGCCCGGGCGTCCGGATCGGGGAGCGTGTCGCCCGTCGCACTCCGGCGCAGGCCGTCCACCAGCAGCTGGTTGCGCAGCCGGCGGCCGGTGAGGGCGGCCTCCTCCTCGGCGAACTTCTCCGCCGTGCGGCGGGACCAGCCCTCGGCCCGCTGGGTGCTGCGGGCCAGGTCGAAGAAGGCCCGCGCCGGGGAGTCCGCGCCCTTGCCGTCCACGAAGTCGGACACGTGCCGGGAGCCGAAGACGGCGGTGATCTCGGCGTGGTAGCGGCCGAAGAGCGTCTCGTGCCGGGCGATCAGCTCGGCCGCGGCGGCCGGGTCGGTGCCGTGGCCGAGCAGCGTCAGCGCGGTGGCGTAGGCGGCCAGCCGGCCGTCGGTCAGCAGTTCCTCCGCCACCGGCCGGTGCTCGTGCAGCACCCGCAGCAGCTGCGCCGCACCGGTGGCCGGCGTGTGCGGGGTGCGGAACTGCGCGGAGATCAGGTCCGCCAGGTCCTGGCCGGCGGTGGGGCTGGTCCAGTCGTGGCCCTGCCAGGCCGTCGCGATGTCCTGGGCGGCGTGCCACTGCTGCAGCCGGAGCTGCTGCGCGGCGGCCGCCGGGGCGACCGGCTCGGGCGAGCGCTGCGCCGCGCTGGGCAGTTCGGCCGGGTGGTCGTGCAACTCCAGGCCGCGGCGCAGCCGTTCGGCCACGGCGCGGGCGTCGTCCGCCCAGTTGCGGGCGTGCGCCATCACCTGGTCGGCGCGGCCCAGCCAGGCCCCCACGGTGGAGTTGTGCGCGGGGACGGGATCGCCCTTCACGAACTCGGGGAGCTTGTCGAGGTAGCCGGTGAGGAAGGTCTTGAGGTCCTTGAGCCGCTCGGCGAACGACCCCGCCACGCTCTCCGGGGCGTCCTCCCGGACCTCCGGGCGCTTGAGGTACTGGTCCCAGGTCGCCAGGTGCTGTTCCAGCACCTTCCGGAGCTGCTCGACCCGGGTCAGATGGGCGCGCGGGTCCATCAGCTCGGCCTGCGAGGGCGCGGGGTCGTGCAGGGTCGAGCGCTGCTTGACGGTCTCGGGGTTCAGGGCCTCCTGGGCGTCGTACTCGGCGTCGGTCCGCGTGTCGAACAGGTTGTCCGGGTCCTTCAGCACCACGTTCTGCTCGGGCTTCCAGGTCCGCCGGCCGGGCAGCCGGTCACCGGCGAGCACGGAGCCGCGCCACTGGAGCTGCTCGTAGCTGGTCAGGTCGCCGGCGTCGGGGCCGAGGTCCTTGCCGACCTGCTCCAGCGAGCCGGCCACCGCCGTGTCGGCCAGCTCGGCCAGCACGTCGTGGTCGACCTCGACGGCGTTCGGCTCGGACTGCGCGTAGGCCGAGCGGACCGGGCCGCCCTGGTCGGCGGCCGCGCCGAGCTTGACCGCGGTCTCGTGGTCGACCAGGACCGAGGAGAGCGTCACCTTCTCCAGGTCGCCGTCGCCGAGGCCGCGGGCCAGGCGGTAGGCGGAGTCCGGCCGGCCGATCACCACCAGCGACCGACCGCCGTCGGTGGCCCGGACCGTGCCGCTGCCGCGGTCCGCGAGCCTCAGCCCGCTCTCGCCCTGGCCGCGGCCGAGCACGTACACCCGGACCAGCTGCCGCCCGTCCTTGCTGACCGACTCGACCTCGGCGCGGTGCACCGGTCGGCCCGAGCCGTCCCGGCTGGACTCCAGGAACGGCCGGAAGTCCGCCTTGCCGCCGGGGGTGCTCGGGGAGGGGGCGGCGGTACCGCCGGAGCGGTGCGTGACGCTGCCGAGCGACAGCACCGAACGGCCCGGGTCGGACTCGGTCTCCAGGCCGGACTCGAAGCCGGACTCGGAGACCGCCTGGGAGCCGGGGTGCTCGCCGAGCCGCGGGACGGCGGACCAGGAGAGCGACGGGGTGAGGTCCTCCTGCAGCGGGTGCAGGCCGGGCGAGCTCTGCTCGGACCCGCGCTCGGACCCGCCGTCGTAGCCCGACTCGGAGGTGGGGCCGCGGAACGGGTCGGTGAACTGCCGGGCGAAGGCGTTGGGCGGCCCCGCCTCGTCGCCCGACTCGTCGAAGCCGTCGAACCCGTCGAACTCCTCGGACTCGTCCACCTCGTGGAGCGGCGCCAGGTGGTGCTCGGCGGACCGCACCGGGGCGGTGGGCCGGCCCGGTCGGCGGCCCTGGTCGGAGCCGGCCAGGCCCAGGCGGCGCTGAGCCGGGTCGTTCGACACCGAGTGCTCCGGGCGCAGCTCGCCGTCGGAGCCGTCGCGGCCCTCGAGACCGTCGAGACCGTCGACGTCGAAGCCCTCGGCGGCGGCGTCCTGGTGGCTGACCCGGACGGTGGGGACCTGCGAGGGGGCCGGTCCGCCGAGCGCCTCCGGGCGCGCCTCGGGCCGGACCCCGCCGCCCCCGTTCGCCCGGCGGTTCCACTCGATGATGGCGTGGACCGGCAGGCGCCGGCCGGCGAACTGCTCCGAGGTGACCTCGCGCGACACGAACTGGCGGACCCACCAGGTGGCGTAGGTGGAGAACCGGTGGCCGAGGGAGGCGTCGAACCGCTCGGCGGCCCGGAGCAGGCCCCGGTTGCCCGCCTCGATCAGGTCCTGCCGCGGCGTGCCCCGGTCGAGGTAGTGCTCGACCACCGAGAGCATCAGCGGCTGGTGACCCGCCACCAGTTGCTGCTGCGCGTCCCGACCGTCCGCGGCCAGGGTCTCCAGCGCGGCGCGCTGCGCCGGCGACGGGTGCTCGTCCGGGTCCTGCAGCCGGGCCGCGGCCTCGCGGCCCGCGCCGATCCTGCGGTGCAGCTCGTCCTGCAGGGCCCGCTCGCGCGACGGGCGCAACGGCCCGTCCTGCGGCGCCGGGGCGGGCGCCGGGCGCACGGACGCGGGGTCCTGCCGCGCCGGCTCGTCCTGGGTGCGGTCGGCCGGCTGCGGCAGTCGCTGGTCGTGCAGCGGGGCCGCCGAGTCGACGGTCTCCTCGATCTGCCGCAGCGCCCGCTCGGGCAGCGGGGCGAAGGTCTCGGACTGGTACATCGGCCCGGCCCGGTGGACCCCGCTGCTCTCCTCGGAGGACCGGAAGAGCGCCTCGTAGTCCTGGTAGGTGTCGTTCAGGCCGAGGTAGTGCAGCACCTCGTGCAGCACGGTCGGCAGCATCGCGGCGTCCTCGGACTCCGGTCCGAGCGCCCACGCGCGCTGGTCGGAGCCGGGCAGCTCGGCCCGCGGCAGGTCGGTCCGGGTGATCCGGATCGCCTCCGGGTCCCGGGCGTCGTCGGCCGGCGTCAGCCGCACGGTCACGTGCAGCTGGTCGCCGGACCGCGGCAGCCGGTAGCCGACGTTGACGTGCGCGTCCAGCGCGCCCTGCAGCTTGCCCTGCAGGTCGGTCAGCTGCTCGGGCGTCAGATCGCCGGGGCGCACCCGGAGCGGGACCTCGTGCTGGCGGACGTACCGGCCGGGGGCCACCTCGATCCGGCTGACCCGGGCCCGGATCAGGGTCCGGGTGCCCGCGAGGGTCCCGGGGAACCGCTCGGCGCCGAGCGGGTCGCTCGCCGGGTCGAAGTGCTCGGCGTGCACCGAGGCCGCCCGGGTCGGGTCCAGCCGGTGCCGCCAACTCTCGTACGGTGCGGGGTCGGTGACCCGGCCGCCGGGAGCGTTCAGCTGCTCCTCGCGCTCGTCGTCCCGGCCGGGCCGCTCGGTGCCGGTGGGCTGGGGCCCAGGGGCGCCGGGGGCGGCCCAGCGCTGCTGCGCGGGCTGCTCCAGCTGCGCGGGGTGCTCCGGCTGCTCGGACGGCAGCGGCGGGGCCTGCGAGGGCGTGCGCTCGGCCACCGGCAGCGGCGGCACCTCGGTCCCGTGGAACTCGACCGTGCTGCCCGCCGACATCACGAGGAACTCGTCCTCGCCGAGGTAGAGCGTGCTCTTCGGGTCCTCCGGCCGGCTCTGCAGGTGGGTGCCGAAGACCCGGTTCAGCGGGACGTTCTGCAGCGTCACGTAGAACGGGCCGAAGCCACTGCCCGGATCGTCCGGCTGCTTGTACGGCGTCAGCAGGCTGAACGACTCCGCCGGACCGCGCGGCACCGTGATCGAGGGGTGGCGGGCGTCCCGGTCGATCTCCTGCTCCGGGTTGTGGTCCTTGACGAACTCCCGGTTCTCCAGCCGCATCAGCCGGATGCTGCCCTGCTCGCCGTCGACGTTCGGCAGCTTGGTGTGCTTGAGGAACTCGTAGGTGAAGACGTGCTGGGCGACCAGGCTGCGGATCTGCCTGCGGGTGTAGCCGACGAACGGGAAGTCGCTCTCGTCCGCGGTGGTGGCGCTCCAGTCCCGGGCCTCCCGGAGCCGGGTGGCGATGCCGGCCCGGTGCCAGGCGTACTCGGTCTGCACGTCCTCGCCCGGGCGGGAGTAGGCGTAGAAGAGCTTCGCCCGGGTCGAGGGCCGCGACCAGGAGCCGCCGGCCTGGCTGCCGGCCCACTCGGCCAGCACCTCCGGGTCGCCGCCGACCTGCTCCAGCCACCGGTAGAACCGCTGCGAGGCGCCTTCCTCCCCGCGCAGCGAGCCGCCCTCGTACTCGGGGCGCGGGACGCCGTTTGACGCCTCCCACGGGGTCCCGGCGTCGATCAGCATGGTCGGCTTCACGCCCGACCGGTCCGGCTCCAGCTCCGCGATGGTCAGCTCGGCCGGGAAGGTCTTCGGCACGCCGCTGTCCCGCAGGCTCATCTGCAGGTGCAGGAACTCCTCGGTGTACGCGGGCGACCAGCCGTCCTGGGTGAGGACCTGATGGGTCGCCAGCAGCGTCTGCGCTGCCGCCGCGCCGGGCAGCCCGTCCGCCACCACCTGCTGCGCGCGCTTGACCAACTCGTCCAGCCGCACCTGGGCGTGCGTGTTCCGCTCGCCGAACTGGTCGGCGAGCTGCCCCATCTGCTCGAAGTTGCCCTCGCTCCAGTCCGTCATCCGCTTGGGCTCGAGGCCCTCGTGCCAGTGCACGGGTTCGCCGGCGAAGATGCCGAACTCGGTCAGGCTGGTCTCCCGGTCGGGCCAGAGCCCCTCGGGCGTGAAGTCGCCCGCCGGCCACGGCCGCAGCACCGGCGGGTCGATGGGCTGGGCGAAGGCGGGCGAGGAGGCCCGCTCCGCCGTCGCCCCGTCGTCCGACTCGCTGTCGGAGTGGTGCGCCCCGTCGGAGTGGTGCGCCTCCTGGGTGGGCTGCGACACGGACAGGTGCTGCACCGGCGGGAGCGTGGTCGGCTGCTGGACCACCGGGCGCGCCGGGGTCGGCGCCGGCTGCGGCGCGTCCTCGTCCGTCGTCCAGCCGCTGTGGTCGGACGCCTCGCCCTCCGAGTCCGAGCCGGGGACCTGACGGCGCGGCAGCGGGAGCACCGGCGCCTGCGAGGGCGTGTGCTCGGCCACCGGCAGCGGCGGCACCTGGGTGCTGTGGAACTCGATGGTGCGGCCCACCGACATCACCAGGTACTCGTCCTCGCCGAGGTACAGGGTGCCGTTGGGGTTCTCCGGACGGCTCTGCAGGTGGGTGCCGAAGACCCGGTGCAGCGGGATGTCCTGGAGCGTCACGTAGAACGGACCGAAGCCGCCGGCGAAGTCGTTCGGCTGCTTGTACGGCGTCAGCAGGCTGAACGACTCGGCCGGGCCGCGCGGCACCGTGATCGAGGGGTGGCCCTCCTCCGCGGTGAAGGTCATGTCCGGGGCGAGCGCCTGGTCCGGGTTGGAGTCGTGGACGAAGTTCCGGTTCTCCAGGCGCAGCAGCCGGATGGTGCCGTGCTCGCGGTCGATGTTGGGCAGGTCGGTGTGCTTGAGGAACTCGTAGGTGAAGACGTGCTGGGCGACCAGGCTGCGGATCAGCTTCCGGTCGTAGTTGACGAAGGAGAACTCCTCCTCCCCCGGGGTGCTGGCGGTCCAGTCGCGCGCGTCACTGAGCCGCCGGCCGAGGCCGCCGGCGTGCCAGGCGTACTCCTCCGCCACGTGCTCGCCCGGGCGCGAGTAGGCGTAGAAGAGCTTGGCCCGGGTCGCCGCCCGCGACCACGACCCACCGGCCTGCTGGGCGGCCCACTCGCTCAGCAGCTCCGGGTCGCCGCCGGCCTCCCGCAGCCAGCGGTAGAACCGCTGCGAGGCGCCGTCCGTGCCGCGCAGCGTGCCGCCCTCGTACTCCGGGCGCCGGACGCCGCGGGTCTCCTGCCACGGGGTCCCCTCGTCGACCAGCATGGCCGGCGCGTCGCCGAACTCGTCCCGCTCCAGGTGCGGCACGGTCAGCGCGGCCGGGAACGCCTTCGGTACCTCGCTGTCCCGCAGGCTCATCTGCAGGTGCAGGAACTCCTCGACGTAGGAGGGCGACCAGCCGTCCTCGGTGAGGAGCTGGTGGGTCGTCAGCAGCGTCTGTGCCGCCTCCGCACCCGGCAGCCCGTCCGCCACCACCCGGTGCGCCCGGTCGACCAGCTGGTCCAGCCACTCCCTGGCTCGGGCGTTGCGGAGGTCGTACTGGTCGGCCAGGCGGCCCATCCTGGTGAAGTCGCCGTCGCTCCAGTCCGTCAGGCGCTTGGGCTCCGAGCCCTCGTGCCAGTGGACGGGCGCACCGGAGAAGATGCCGAACTCGGTCAGGCTGGTCAGCTGGTCCGGCCAGAGCCCGGTGCTGGAGAACTCGCCCGTCGGCGACGGCCGCAGCACCGGCGAGTCGATGTCCGACCGCAGCGCGGGCGACACCGCACGGTCCGGGGTCGAGCGGCCGTCGGACTCGGTGTCCGAGGGCCCGTCCCGGTGCTCCCCGGTCGTGGTGTGCGGGGCGGCCAGGTGCTGCGGCGGTGCGACGGGCTGCACCGGCGGGCGTGCCGGGGTCGGGGCGGGCTGCGGGTCCTCGCCGTCCGACCACTCCTCGCCGGAGGACGCCTGCTCGGAGTCCGAGTCGTGCCGCAGGTTCTTCAGCATGCCCGCCAGGTCCGGCTTGCCGGACTGCGACGGGTGCACCGGGCGCTGCGCCGCGTCGTCGGCCGCCGGCCGGGGCGCGGTCGGCTCGGGCCGGTGCTCGTCGGCCAGCTCCTCGAACCGGTGGTACGTCAACTCCCGCACGACCGGGCCGGACCGGGAGACCTGGTCGATCTTCTCGAGGTGCCGGTCCAGCACCGCGAAGGCGTGCCGGTGCGCGGCGTCGCCCATCACGCCGTGGTCGTCGGCGTACTTCGCCATCCGCTCCGGCGAGCGGAGCGCCATCAGCGCCTCGCCGTACTCGTCCGGCAGGCCGAGGTAGTGCAGCACCTCATGCAGCAGCACGCCGTCCGTGCTCTGCGCGAACCACTCCTGCTGGTTGCTCCGGCCGTCACCGGACTTCACGGTGATCGTCTGGTGCGCGTCGTCGGCCTGGTCCGCCCGCTCCAGGGTCAGGTGCGCCTGCGAGCCGTCCGGCAGCGTGAAGCGACCGTTGAAGTGGTCGTTCACCACGGCGACCGCGCGGCGCCACAGCTCGTCGGTCTCCGCCGAGGTGGGCCCGTGGCCGGCGTCCAGGTGCAGCCGCAGCGTGAAGTCCTTGACCCAGTGGCCCGGCTGGGCCTCGAAGTGCCGCAGGTCGTAGCGGATCGTCGTCTCGTAGCCCTGCAGACCGCCGAGCTCCGGGCGCTTGCGCGCGTACCGGTCCGGCAGCGCGGGGCCGCCGAGCGCACCCGGCCCCGCCTGGCCCTTCGTCGAGGGGTCGAAGCGCTCGGTCGACACCAGGGCCGGCGTCGCCTTCGCGCGCACCGCCGACCAGTCCGCCGGGGTCAGCAGCGGTCGACCGGCCGGGCCGGGCTGCGGCACGGTGCCGGTCGGCCCGGTGGGTGCCGCCGGCACCGGGGGTGCCGGCGACGGGGCCCGCTCCGCCACCGGGAGGTCGGTGGGCGGTGTCTCCGCGGCCGGGGGCTCGGCGACCGGGGGCTTGCTGGTGAGGATCTCCTCGATCGAGGCGGCCAGGCTCCTGGGCGCGGCCGTGGGTTCGGGCTCCTTCAGGGCGTCCGGTGCCGCCGCGGGCTTGGGGGCCTCGGTGACCTCGGCGGGCTTGGGGGCCTCGGCCGGCTTGACCGGCGCCGGCGCCTCGGTCGGCTTGGCCGGCACTTCAGTCGGCTTGGCCGGCGCCTCGGTCGGCTTGGCCAGCGCTTCGGCGGGCTTCGGCGCCTCGGTCGGCTTGGGTGCCGCCACCGGCGTGGGCGCGGGCGCCACCGGCGCCACCGCGGCCGGCTCCGGGACCTCCGCCGGCTGCGGCGCGGGCTTCGGCAGCGCGACCTGCTCGCCCTGCGGGTGGTCGTGGTCGAAGGCCAGGTAGTGGTCGCTCATGACCGTGCCCGGGGTGGTCTCCCGCTCCGGGACGTCGATCGAGATCGGGATGACGCCTTCCTCGACCCGCCTGCGGTCGCCGTCGACGAAGGTCACCGTCACCTTGGCGTAGCCGGTGTACCGGGCCATCGGCGTGCCGAACTTGGCGTGCGAGACCACCCGGCCGCCGTCGGTGTTGGCCTCGCCCTCGCGGCCGCGCCGCTGGACGCCGACGGTGCCCAGGAAGGTGCCCTCGGCCGCCTCGCTGACCTCGGCCTTGGCGCCGGCCTGGACCGAACCGCCCCAGATGCTCCAGTCCAGGTGGGTGTGGACGCCCGAGTTGGCGGTCTCGTTGGCCGGGCTGAGCTCGACCTTGCCGTCCGTCCCCCGGTACTCCAGGCGGAGGACCTGGAGCGAGGCCTCGACGCCCGCGTTGGAGACCAGCCGGCGCTTGCCGGGGTCGGGGGTGGCGATCTCGTCGCCGCGGGTCGCCTGGCCGAACCGGGCGGAGAGCTGGCTGTGCCCGAGGGTGTTGCGGGCCACGCTCTCCATCCGGTCCCAGGTGCGCCTGCCGAAGAACTCCGGCCCGCGCAGCCGCAGGATGTCCTGCACGCCGGCGGAGTCGCCGAGCCAGCGCAGCACGTCGGACCCGCTCATGCCCTGGTCGAAGATCCTGGCCGGCGGCACCTTCACCGGGACCTCGACCGGCGGGTCGGCCGGCACGGTGAGCGGCTGCGGCTGGCGGTGCTCGGGCGCGTCGAAGGGGGCCGGGACCTCGCTGGGACGGCCGTCGCCGGCCTCGATCGTGGTGTCGAAGCCGATCTTGGTGGTGGCGATGGTCCGGGTCGGGGTGCCGCTCGTGCGGATCGCGTGCCAGGCGGCCCCGGCCAGGCCGGCCAGGCCCTCCCCGGGCGTGCCGGTGCGCGGCGGCACGATCCGGTCCTGGTCGCCCAGCGGGATCAGCGGGCGGTGCTCCATCTTGACGATCAGCTTGACGACACCCGAGTAACCGGTCCCGGGCCGCTTGGACTTGGTCGCCATGCCGGAGGTGGTGGACAGGCCGCGGGCGTCGATGGTGTCGCGGCCGCGCTGGTGGGTGCCGGAGACCCCGCCGACCACGGCGACGCCGTCGGGCAGCGGGTTGCTGGTGCCCTGCACGCTCACCGTGGTGCTGGTGCTGCGGCCGCCGGCCTCGGCCTGCTGGTCCGAGACGGCCACGGTGTGCTGGACGGTGGTGGCGTTGTTGAACTCGGTCTGCGCGGTGTCGCCGGTGTGTTCCAGGTGGTCGACGGCTGCGGAGATCCGCACCGTGCTCCGGCCGTGCCGCAGCACGATCTCGTGCCCGGAGGTCAACGACTTCAGCTGGCCCTGGAGCTCGTCCGGGTCCAGGGCGGCGAGAAGCTTCTTCCGCATGCCGCGCCAGTCGCCGCCCAGGGTGCGCGAGCCGGCGTCGTCCAGGGCCCGGACCGCCGGCTCCATCGAGGGCGCGGCGTCGCGGGCGGAGTGCAGCGGGTAGACGTTGGTGACGATGTCGCTGGAGCCCAGCCGGTGGGTCTGCTCGATCCGCTCCGGCGGGGCGACGTGCTTGGCGACCGGCGCGGGTTCACCGGTGCCGGGCACCACGGAGTCCCGCAGCGGGACGGCGATGGTGGTGTCGATCGGGACGTCCACCGTGGGCTCGTCCAGCCTGCGGCCGAGCTTCTTGAGGTCGAACTGGATCGAGAAGTCGGCGGTGCCGCTCAGCAGGGCCGCGTCCTCCACGGTCTTGCCCCGGCTGGAGGTGGCGCCGGCGATCTGCAGCACCGTGCTCTTCGAACGGTCGTTGATCCGGGAGACGTTGCCGGAGAGGTCGACGTGCCCGAGCTTGGCCTTCGCCGGCACGCCGAAGACGTCGCGGTTCCGCGAGTCGTGCTGGGCGCCGGAGAAGAGGCGGTGCTGGGCGCCCCGCTCGAACTCGAAGTTCTTCTGCGTCTCGGCGTGCCGGAAGCCGCGCAGGCCGGCCCGCACCGTCACGGTGCCGTGCCAGCCGCCGACCGAGACCTTCGTGCTGAGCACCCCGCCGCGGGTGAGCCGGGAGAGCTGGGTCCTGAGCGCGAACGGGTCGAACTTCTCGCGCAGCCTGACCAACTCGTCGTCCGAGAGGGTGCCGTGCCGGCCGAGGGTCTGCTCGATGGTGTGCAGCACCTCGGTGTCGTTGTTGCCGAGGCTGACGGTCACGTCGCCGGCGCTCATCGAGCCGTCGGAGATCCGCTTCGGCGGGTCCAGCTGCGTGCTCGGCGGCACCACGTCCTGCGGGCGGCCGAGGCCGGGCCCGGTGAAGACGCCCAGGCCGTCCTCGCCGACGGTGTAGCGGCCGCCGGTCTTGGCGTCCAGGCTGAGTTCGGTGTCCAGCGGGACGGTGAGGTGGTGCTCGACGCCCTGGTGGGTGATCGTGACGTCCACGGCCACGACCGAGTCGTAGAGCGCCTGCGGACGGTTGAACTTGCCGTTCGCGTAGACCTTGCCGGAGCTGCCGTCGCGCCAGCCGGTGCGGTCGCGGTACTGCTTGCCGTACTGGCCGGAGAGCGTGACGGAGTCGCCCGCGCCGTCCACGGTCGGCTGACCGCCGGCCTGCCCGGAGGCGGACTTGACGTCGGAGAGCACGGTGCGGTCCGAGCTGAAGGTGCTGGTCTCGTTGACCGGGTTGAGGTCGGCGTCCTTGTCGTACCGCTTGAACGCCATCTCCACCACGTGGGCGGTGGCCGAGATGCGCACGCCGTGGGTGGACTTCGGCACGTCCAGCGGCAGACCGCGGGTCATCGAGGTGAGCCGGGAGGAGACCATGCTGTGGCTGTAGGTCTGCCGGACGTCGCTCCTGACGGCGTCCCAGGTCGAGCCGAGGAGCTCGCGCCCGGCGGTGTCCAGGGCCTGGTGCAGCGGCGCGACGTCGCGCAGGTCGCGAACCGCGACGGTGTCGCCGAGGCCGCTGTGCGGGGTGCCCGGCCAGACGCTGTCCGGCGGGCTGTAGATCTCGCTGCCGGGCTCGAAGCTGCGCGGGGCCGGCCGGGTGGGCGGCTGGTCGTCGGCGGTGAACAGGGTGGGGTCCGGCGCGGTGGGGTCCTCGGACAGCGTGGCCGGGTCGAGCCTGCGGGCCTCGCTCTGCTCGATCAGGGTGCGGATGCCGACGTCCACGCCGGCGTGGCCGGTCGTGGTGCCGCCCAGCGGCCCGGTCTTCTCGAAGGTGAGCCTGAGCTCGCTCAGACCGTCGAAGACCGCACCGGGCCCCTTGGTCTTGGTGGTGACGCTGCTCTCCTGGCCGCTGCCCGAGATGTGCATCCGGTCGCGGCCGTACTGCGCCGAGGCGCTGCCGCCGTAGGTGCCGGGCAGGCCGCGGTAGTCGTTGCCCGACCCCGGCAGCGGCAGCTGGACCGCGTCGCTGCGGGTGTCCTGGTCGGCCGCCGAACGCTGGATCCCGGTACCGACGTTGAACTCGGTCACCTTGGTGTTGTCGGTGTGCCGCAGCGACTTGACCCCGGCCTCGACGCTGACCCCCAGCTTGCTCAGGCCGCCGTCGCCGGTGAGGTCGACCCGGAACCTCTCGCCGGACATCAGGCCCTTGAGGTTCTGGTGCAGCCGGGTGAGGTCGAGCTCGGAGAGCAGCTTCTCCTTGACCTTCGCCCAGTCGTCGCCGAAGAAGGCCTGGCCGTCCCGGTCCGCGGTGTCGATCACCGCGGCCATGCCCTTGCGCAGGTCGTCGTGGTGCGCCGTCGGCGACCAGACGTCCAGCACGATGTCCGAGCCGCCGAGCCGCTTGCCGGCGGTCACCCGCTCCGGCGGCGCGAACCGGTCGCCGATCGGGTCCTTCTCGCCCTTGGCGTTCAGCGTGTCGCGGGACGGGATGCCGACCGTCGCGCCGATGTCCAGGACGTGCCGGTGCTGCCCGCCCGGCGTCTCGAACGGCTTGCCGTTCTTGTGCAGGTCGGAGAAGTCCACGGTGAGCCGGAACCGGGTGCCGAACAGGGCGCCCGCGGCCTGGGTCTTGCCGCGCGCGATGGTCCGGCCGCCGTCGGTGCGGGCGTCGCCGTGCATCTCGTCGTGGGTGTAGCCGAGCGCCTCGGTGAGGTCGCCCGTCTTGCCGAACTTGAACTTCGCGGAGACGCCCGCGTTGACCCGCCAGCGGGTGTCGCCGAGGTGGGTGACCGTCGAGAGGTGGTCCGCACCGTTCTCGTTCTCGATCTTGTCGGCCGTCTCCAGGTAGCTGAGGTCCTCGACGGTGACCCGCATCGAGGCCTTGCCGGTCCAGCCGTCGCCCTCGATCGGCACGTGCCAGCTGTCGCCCCGGGAGAGCGCGGAGAGCCGCGGGCGCAGCGTGGCCGGGTCGAAGAAGGCGTGCGCGATGGTCTTGGCAGCGGGCAGGTCGCCGCCGAAGGCGTTCTTGAACAGGTCGGTGATCTGCGCGACCACGGTGACGTCGTCGTCGTGCAGGTCGACCAGCAGGTCGTAGCCGCGCAGCCGGTGGCCCTCCGTCACCTCGGTCGGGGGGCGGCGGACGGCGGCCGGGTCGATCGGCTTCGTGGGCTCGAACGCCGGGTCGATCCGCGGCGGTTCGGGCAGCGGGCGCTCCGGGCGGGGGACGGGCGGCAGCGGGCGCTCGGGCACCGGCGGGCGGTGCGCGGGGGTGGGGGTGGCCGGGGTGTGCTCGGGCGCCGGGGTGTGCTCGGGCGCCGGGGTGGGCAGGGCCGTCGGCGCAGGGCGGGACGGGTCGGTCGGGTCGGCGCTGGAGGTGGCCAGGCCGGTGGGGCGGGTGGCGGGGGCGATCGGGCCGGTGGCGGCGGCCTCCGCGGGCAGCGGGGGCAGCTCCTTCTCACCCGGCGCCTCGTCGCCCGGGACGGTGGTCGCCGGGCGGTCGCCGGGGATCGGCGGCAGCGGGCGGGTGGGCACGGGGGGCCGCTCGGGGCGCTCGGGCCGCTCCACGGTGACGGGCGCGTCCTTCGGCGGGACGGGCGGGCGGACCTCGGCGGGCGCGTCGTCCTTCGGCGGGACCGGCGGACGGACCTCCGCGGGCGCGTCGTCCTTCGGCGGCACGGGCGGACGGACCTCGGCCGGCGGCTCCCCCGAGCGGCCCGGGCGCGGGCCCGCGTCGCTCGCGTCGTAGTGGTTGACGCCGTTGTGGTAGACCGTCACCTGACGGGCGTTCGGGTCGCCGAAGGCCGCCAGCGTGACCACGCCGCCGTGCCCGTCGTCGCCGACCACCCGCAGCCGGAACCCCAGCTCGTGCGCGACCAGCGGCGGGAACATCTCACCCAGGTCCGAGGCCCAGGAGTGCTCCCAGGAGTCGACGGCGGACTGCAGGCCGCGGAACTCCTCCGGGGTGAGCGGGGCGTTCTGCCGGGTGCGGTGGAAGACCACCAGGTCGGCCAGGTCCCGGGTGGGCAGCGCGTCCAGGCCGACGTCCACCCCCCGGTCGGCCAGGTAGCGGAACTGCCGGGCCGGGGAGAGCGCGCTGTCGGCGAAGTTCCAGCCGACCCGCTGCTCGACCTCGTCGCGGGCCGCGCCCAGGTCACCGTCCCGGCTGTCCGCCAGTTCGTCGGAGCGGACCCGGACGTACTGCTCGCGCAGCGCGACCGGGTCGGCGGCCGGCTCGTGGCCCTGGCCGCGCAGGTAGTCGACCGCGTCCTTGGTCTCCTTGGGCCCGGCCAGCTTCCAGCCGACCTCGGACTCGGCCGTCGCCCGGGCCGCCGCCGGGTCCAGCCCGCCGCCGGTCAACTCCCGGCTCCGGGCGGCCACGTAGAGGTCGTGCAGGGTGCGGGCGGGCAGCACCTCGTGGGTGTCCACCGAGGTCACGCCGAGTGCGCCCAGCTCGTCGGTCAGCTCGCTGCGGCTGCGGCCGTTCAGCGTGCTGCGGATCGACTGCGTCGCGTACGCCCGGTAGTTGGCCGCGACCTCGGCCGGCAGGTCCGCCGGCGAGCTGTGCCGCAGCCGCGTCGAGATGGTGTCGCGCAGCGCCACGGCGGTGTTGCGCACCGAGCCGCCGTCGGCCCCGCCCAGCGCCTGCCGGACGCCGACCGGGTCACTGGTCGCCACCGAGGAGAGCAGGCAGAGCCCGTCCCCGGGGACCGTCACCCGCTTGCCGGGGTCGCCGAACTCCTCGCCGGAGCCGCCCGCCATGTGCGGGGTCGTGACCGTGCTGGTGGTCGGCTGGTCCGTGCTCGGCCTGTCGGTGGTCGGCTTGTCGCTGCTCGGCTTGACGATGGTGCTCGGCTTGTCGGTGCCGTGGAACTGCGAGGCGACCTCGGGCGAGGAGGCGCGGGACCCGTTCGACGGCGTGCCGGGCCGCGAGGTCGGCTTGGGCACCACGGTGCTGACGCCGTGCTGGGTGATGGTGAAGGCGTCGACGTTGGGATTGTCCACCGTGAAGCCCTGCTTCTCGATGGTGTCCACGAAGTCGATGGTGGCGCCGGCCAGGTAGGGCGCGCTCATCCGGTCGGTGACGACGTTCAGGCCGCCGAAGTCCGCGAGGTGGTCCCCGTCGAGCGAGCGCTCGTCGAAGAAGAGCTGGTACGCCAGCCCGCCGGAGTCCTTGGGCTGGGCCGCGATGCGCAGGGCGAGATCGGGGTTGCCCTCCTGCTCCAGCAGCTGCTTGACCTTGGCCAGGGCGGTGTCGCTCAGCGCGGCCGCGCCGCCCTCGCCCAGGTCCAGCCGGGCCCCGGCACCGCCCGGGCCGTCGTTGCCGTGGAAGGCCGGGCCGGGGCGGCCCGTCGGCGCGCCGGCGGCGGGAGCCGCCGACCTGCCGGGGACGAAGGCGTTGTGGGCGTCCAGCGGGATCGCCCAGACGTGGTTGAGGCCGGTGGCGTGCAGCGGCAGGTCCACCGGGGCGTGGGTGTTGCGCTGGGCGTCGACCCAGATCAGGCCGTGGCCGGGGACGTTGACCAGGTTCCAGATGTGGCCGGCGCCGTTGTCGAAGGAGCCGAAGACGATCGCCCCGGCACCCGGGCCGGCCTGCCGCAGCCGGTCGGCCACCTCGTTCAGGCCGCCCTGCCCGTCGCCCATGAACTCGGCGGCATGGCCGGTCCACTCCTGGACCTGGGTGTGCGCGCCCGCGGGCACGCCGGTGGGGCGGTCGGCGGTCTGCGGGTCGCCGTGGAAGGTGGCGTGGAAGGCCATCGCCGCCGCACCGCAGTTGACCAGCTGCGGGTCGAGCGGGCCGGCCGAGCCGTCCTTCGGGTTGACCAGGTCGAGCCACTCGCCGGGGTGGGCGAAGCGGTGCGGCTGCCCGTCCGGGCCGGTGCCGAGGGCGTCGCGCAGGTTCTGCAGGGCGTCGTCGCCCAGCGGCCGGTAGCCGTCGGAGGGGTAGTGCTGCAGGAAGTCGTCGACCGAGGCGAAGGTGTGGGTCTCGGGGTCCGGACCGGTGGTGGTCACGGTCTCGACCACGGTGGGCTGCTCGGGGCCGCGGTCCTCGGCGAACGAGGCCGGGCGCGGCCGGCGGCCGAGCACCGAGGCGGGCGCGGACTCCTCGCCGGCCGGGCCGGCGGCGGTGCGGGGGCCGCCGGGGCGGGCGATCGGGCGGCCGTCGGGGCGGGTGAGGGTGCCGGCGGTGTCCGTGTCGGTGGCGGTGGCGGGACGGCTCGGGCCGCCGTCGGTGAGCAGGCGCGGGCCCACCGACTCCACCACCGGCTCGTCGGCCGGAGCGTCGGTCGCCGACCGGACCGGCTCCTCGACCGGCTCGGTGAAGAAGGTGTTGTCGTGCAGCTCCTCGTGGGCCTGCCACTTCTGCCCGTTGAGGTTCTCCGGCCCGAACTGCTCGCGGTAGGCGTCGAACCAGTCCCGGCCGAACTGCCGCTTCAGGTCGGCGAGCTGCCGGTGCTCGATCCCGCGGCCGTCGGCCAGGGTGTCGAAGCCCTGCGCGGCGTGCTCCAGGGCCGGCATCACCTCGGACTCGAAGGCCAGGTGCAGCGGCAGGTCCTCGGCCAGCGCGGACTTGACGGACCGCCAGAGGTCCAGCTGCTCGGTCGGGTCGGCGCCGGCGGGCAGCTTCGCGTTGTCGAAGAGCGTGTCGAAGGCCTGCAGCGTGCGGTCCGAGTACTGCTCACGGATCCGCTCGCGCGAGGAGTCGGAGAGGGTGCCGTCGAACCGGGTGGCGGCGGTGTGGGCTTCGCGGACCGCGTAGTCGGCGGCGTTCGCGCGGGCGACCTTGACGGTGATCAACTGGTGGATCCGGTCCTCGCCGGCCAGGCCGTCGAAGGTCTTGGCCCACTCCACCGGGATCTGGTCGGCACCAGCCGCCGTGTGGTCGGCGGCGGGGGCACCGGTCGGCTCGGCGGCGATGGTGCCGGGGAGTTCCGGTGCATCGTCCGGCAGCTCGGTCAGGGTGGCCTCGTGCTCCGGCGGCTCCTGGCCGCCGGTCGGGTCGAGGTGCGCCAGCAGCGCCTGGTCGGCCTTGCTCGCGATCTCGGTGGTGACCTCGCGCAGGTGGCGCTCGGGGTCGTGCCCCGCGACGCCGAGCTCGGTGACCAGCTCCGGGTCGAGCTTGCCGAGACCCTTCTCCGCCCAGCTCCCGGCCGCCTCCCTGACCTGGTCGACGACCTTGGTGGCGACGGCCTCGCGGGCCGCCTGGACCGCGAAGTCGTGCGGCAGGGCGTCCCGCTCGGCCGCCAGGTTGCGCCGGAACCGGTCGGCCCCGGCGGACAGGTCGTCGCGCAGCGCGGCCGCGCTGTCGGTGCTGCCGTAGCTGTCCCGGAACCCGCTCTCGAGCCGGTCACGGAGCTGGTGACCGATCAGCTTCAGGCTCTCCTCGGAGAGTTCGGCGTCGTCCCGGACGCCGACCTCGTGCAGCAGCCCCGCGTCCTGCTCGCCCAGACCGTCCCGCCAGTTGTCGCGGACCTGCTGCACCAGCCGGTCGGCGTCCTCCATCGCCGACTCGAACTCGGCCCGCACGTCGAGGTCCTGGGTCAACCCTGCCGTCAGGTCCGCCAGGCGGCGGCGTCCTTCGGCGGTCCGCTGCGCCAGCCCGTCCCGGACGTCGTCCGGGGTGGCGTAGACGTCGGCGACGGTCTGCTCCAGCTTGCGCCGGTAGGCGTCGACGACGTGACCGCGGGCCCGGGCCCGGCCCTCGTCGGAGAGCTCGGTGGTCCTGGTCGGCCCGTCCTCCCCGGTCAGCTGCCGACCCCAGACGTCGGCGGCGTGGTTCAGCCGGCTCTCGCCGAGCCGGACGGCAGCCTCGCGGAAGGAGGCGAGGGCGAACAGGTCGTCCAGCTGGGTGAGCACCTCATCGCGCGGCTCGCCGGCGTCGAGCTTCTGCTGCATCAGGTCGTGCGCCCGCTGGTGGACGCCGAACAGCTGGGCGTCCGACATGCCCTCGGGAAGGTTGCCGGACCAGTCCCGGAAGGCGTCCGAGAAGGTCGTGTCGAGCCCGTGGTCGTCGGTGGTGTGCTCGGCCGCGGCGGACAGCTTGGCGTCGTAGTCGTCCTGGAGGTCGCGCTGGGTCTGCTCCCACCGGCCGGCCCGGCTCTCGTCGGGCGACAGGTCGCTGTGCGACGGCGCGGGGTGGAAGGTGTAGGCGTGGCCGGACGCGGTGTGGGTCGGGGTGGCGAGCGGCTCGGGAGAGCTGGGGGTGCCCTGGTCGTGGGGCCGGGACGGGGGCTGCTCGTGGGACGGGGAGCGGTCGTCGGGGTGGGTCGGGTCGTGCGGGCGGCTGGGGTCGTCCGGGTTGTCCGGGTTCGGGTTGTCCGGGTTCGGGTTGCTCGGGTCGTGGGGGCCGTGCGGGCCGGGGCCCTTGGGGTCGTCACTGCTGGTCCGCACCGGGCGGGGCGGCGTGGGGTCGGCCGGCGGCTCGGCGTTCGGACGGTCGCCGGCGTGCGAGGCCGAACCCGGGCCCGCGCCCCGCTCCGGCCGGTCGCCGGAGCCGAGGTCGCCGCCGTGGAACCGGCTCGCCACCTTCGGGTCGGTCGGCTTGGGATCGGTCGGCTTGGGATCGGTCGGCTTGGGGCCGGTCGGCTTGGGGCCGGTCGGCTTGGGGCCGTTGCCGCCGGCGGAGTCGACGGTCGCACCGCTCCTGCCGTTGCCGCCGCTCTCCTCCCCCGACCCGCCGGAGGTCCGCGGCCGGCCCGCGGACCCGGCGGCCGGCGACTCCTCGCCCTCGCCCTGCCCGGCACCGCCGGTCTTCCGGCCGTCCTGCCCACCCTTACTGCCCTGGCTGCCCTGGCTGTCCTCGCCGGACTCGGACTGGGTGCGCACCGGGTTCGGCGCGCCCGGCGCCCGCGACTCGTCGACCCCATCCACCGAGGAGTTCCAACTGGTCCTGCCCGCTGGGTCGACGACCTCCCCGACGGGCTCCGGCCCGGTGCTCTCGGTGGGCACCTTGAAGTCGCCGCCGAGCGAGGAGACGTCCGACAGGTAGGCCGGGATCTTGCCGAAGTCGTCCAGCCCGAAGGTCTTGGCGATGTTGGCCGGGGTGTCCAGGTGCGGCCCGAGCCGGGGCACCGGGAACGGCGTGGCGTGACCCGCCAGGTTGCCGGCCAGCGAGAGCAGCGTCAGCGGGTGGAGCGGGCCGAAGTACTTGCTGTCGCCCGGCATGATCGGGGCGTGCTGCATGCTGCGGACGTAGCTGGTCCAGGTGTGCAGCGCCGGCGCGCTCAGGTGGTGCAGGAACTTGCCCATCAGGCCCATCGCGACGCCGGAGCCGAAGGTGCCGAAGTCGACGTTGAACTGGTGGCTCGGGTCGAAGATGAGGTTGGTGAACGCGGGGGTGAGCATGTTGTGCACCCCGCCCTTGATCTGCTCGCCGATCGCGTACCCGAGGTCGAACATCCGGTTGCCCTGCGGCAGGTGATCGGCGATCCCGGGCAGGGCCTCGGCGAGCGCGTCCCGCCCGGCCCTGCCGATCGGGGCGTCCTTGAGCAGGTCGTGCAGCGCGTCGCTGAGCGCGCCGTGCTCCATGCCCGCCTGGCCCCACTTCTCGGCGAAGGTCCTGCCGAAGTCCTCGCCGAGCTTGCGGGCCGCGTCGGCGCCGAGCTCCTTGCCGAGGTTCTTCTCGAAGATCTGCCCCATGGTGTTCTTGAAGGTCTCGGCGATGGTGCCCTTGCCGAACCCGCTGAAGCCGTGCTCCAGTTGGGCGGCGGTGCCGGCCAGCAGCTTGCCGACGTCCGTGGCGAACTTGTTCGTCTCCGCCTCGGTCAGCTTGGAGACGTCCTGGCCGACGGTCCTCCCGAGGTCGCCGACCAGGGTCGAGGCACCGCTGCCGGCCACCGACTTGACGCCGTCGTCGACCAGGGTGGTCGCGTCGTGCGAGAGGGTCGACGCTCCGTCGTGGACGGCCGTGTCGATGCCGTCCTTGATCCCGGACTTGATGCCGCCGTCGATGCCGTCCTTGATCCCCGACGTGATCCCGCTGTCGATCCCGTCCTTGATCCCGGACTTGATCCCGGTGTCGATCCCGTCCTTGATGCCGTCCTTGACCCCGGTGTCCAGCACGTCCTTGAGGCCGTTCTTCATCACGTCGCCGAGCTCGTGGCCGATCACCGAGCCGGCGCTCTTGCCGAGCACCGAACCCAGCGCATGGCCCAGGCCCATGCCCACCAGGTCCAGCGGTCCGGAGAGCGCGCCGCCGACCACACCCATCTCGAGCGCCTGCAGCGTCGAGCTGGTGTCCCACTCGTGGCGGTTGCCCTGGGCGAACTGGATGCCCTGGAGGGCGGCGTCGAGCGTGATGCCGCTGACCACGCTGGTGAAGATGTGCTCGGCGATCGACTTGGCCAGCCACTTCAGCAGCGCCTGCAGCGCCGCCCTGGAGAGCGCGTACTCCCAGCTCAGGTTGAGCAGCGACTCGCCGAAGGTGAACGGCGCCCAGGCGATCGCGTAGAGGATCTCCGCCACCAGCTGGACCAGCTGGGCGATCGCCATCCACTTGGTGTACTCGACCTGGTTGGCGGTGTCCCCCGCGTAGTTCGCCAGGTCGAGGCACTGCTTGGCGGTGAGCATGAGGTAGTCGTCGCCGCCGCTGCCGCCGATGAACTGGTTCATCTCGGCCACGAAGGCGTCGGCCGCGTCGCCCTCGAACTGCTGGCGGCAGACCATCACCAGGTCGGCGATGTCCTGCCGCAGCTCGGGCAGCAGCTGCCCGATCTTGGTGTAGTCGTCGCGGACGTGCCGCAGCGACCCCTCGTCCGCCTGCGGCCACGGGCTGCCGGAGACGACGCTGAAGAACTCCGCGCCGCCGGCTCCGATCATGATCGACGGGTAGTTCGCGGTGAGATCGCTGTCGTTGTCGGCGGCGGCCATGGCGGGGTTCCTCGGGTGTACTGCGGCGGAGCTGGTGAACGGGCGGGCGGGACGGCGGCAGCGGCTACATGCTGCCCGCCGCGTCCGAGGCGTCCTGGTCGGCGCTGTCGAAGAGGTCCGCGGTGCCCTGGCCGTGGTAGCCGACCGCCGTCATCTTGTCCCGGAGGTCGCCGATCAGCTGCGTGAGGTCCTTGGTCGGCTTGTCGATCTGGGCGTGGTACTGCTTCCCGGTGTCGTCGTTGCCGGCGGCCTGCTTGTTGCGCTCGTTGATGTCCTGGACCCGGGTGTTGATCCGGTCCAGCAGGGTCGACATGTCGTCGAAGTGGGTGAACGACTTCTTCAGCCCGTCGAGCTTCTGCAGCTGCTCAGCCATTGAACTCCTCCTGCTTCCTGCGGTTCCGCTTCGCCTCGTCCTCGGCGAAGCCCGGCCGCATCGCCCGCAGCGGGGTGAGCAGCTCCTCCAGCTGCGCGTCGGCGCCGCCGACCATCGTCTGCCGCAGCATGTCGCCCAGGCCCTGGAAGTTGCGCATGGTCGAGGTGACCTTCTCCCCCATCTGCGCGCGGGCCGCGTTGAGCACGTCGGTCAGCACCCGGCCGAGCTGGGCCGGTGCCATCTCGCGGTAGTCGTCGGTGTGGAAGGTGATCGACATCACCTGGCCCTGCGGACCGACCACTGCGGTGACCAGCCGGTCCTTGGAGGTGACCGAGGCGGTGGCGGCCTGCAGCTCCAGCTGGGCCTCCTGCATCCGGGCGCGGTGCTCCTGCAGGCCCGCCATCGCCTGCTGCAGCTGGTCGGCGAACGGGGATTCCATCGCGTGCCTCTCTCCGTGCGACGGGCGCCGGACCTGGTTCTGCGGTCCGGCGCCCTGGGGGTCGTCAGGTGGTACGTACCGGTGCGACGCGCGGGTTCACCTGGCCGCCCGAACCCCCGCGGGCCCCGCCGGGCCTCAGCGGCCGATCACCCCGCTGACCGCACCGGTCTCGGTGCCCCAGACCTCCTCGTCCTCGGCGAGCCAGGTGGTGCGCTGGCGCTCCTTGCCCTGCTGACCGGCCCCCGCGCCGGCCCCGGCACCGGCACCCATCGGCGGCATCATCGGCTCGCCGGCGCTGCTGGTGTTGACCGAGCGGCCCATCATCTCGGCCTCGTCGGCGGCGGACAGCCCGCCCGCCTCCTGCTCGGCCGCGGTGGCCGCCTCCTCGGCCGCCGGGTCGGCCATCGGGTCGCCGCTGTTCTCCAGCGCCTGGTCGCTCATCCCGGCCCGGGTGCTGACGAACCGGCCGAGCCCGCCGGCCCCGCCGCCACCGCCGCCGATCGGCGCCAGCCCCGAGCCGAGGCCGGCGCCGAGGCCGCCGCTGGTGCCGCTCAGCACGCTCGAGTCGAAGCCGGGGGTGAGCAGGCCGGGGCCGTCCCAGCTCGGCGAGCTGCCGCCGGGGCGCAGCAGCCCGGGCCCGTTGAACAGCGCCTGCTCGTCGGCCAGCTGCTGCGCGGTGGCGGAGATCGGCTTGCCGTCCGGGCCGAGGATGGTGCCGTCGGGACCGATGGTGTCGCCCTTGGGGAGCACCACGGGGTTGCCGTTGGCGTCCAGCACCGGGTTGCCGTTCTTGTCCACCACCGTGCCGTCCGGGCGGACGGTCGAGCCCGCCGGGACCTTGGCGCTGCCGTCCGGGCCGGCGGTGAGCCCGCTGCCGCCCATGCCGCTGCCCATCCCGGTGCCCGGGCCGATGGGGGGCAGCGTGGTGGTCCCGCCCGGTCCGGTGCCGGTGCCGGAGCCGGTGCCCATCCCGGTGCCCGGGCCGATGGGGGGCACGGTCATCTTGGAGTCGGGCCCCATCCCGCCCTGGCCGGAGCCCGCGCCGATGCTCGGCGGCGGGGTGGTCGACGTGTCGCTGCTGCCGCCCGGACCGCTGGTGTCGCTCGACGAGTTCGGGTTGTTGAGGGGGTTGTTGGGGTCGTTCAGCGGGTTGTTCGGGTCGTTCAGGGGGTTGTTGGGGTCGCCGGGGTTGGGCGTGGTCGGCTGCGGCGGGGTGAACGAGACCGGCAGCAGGCCGCGGGAGAAGAGGCTGCTGGTGTCGCCGTAGGACTGGCTGAGCGTGTTCATCGTCTGGACCGCGGGACCGTCCATCATGGTCACGACGTTCTGGATCCACAGCGCCTTGGCGTTGGCCTGCAGCCGGTCGAAGAAGTCCGGGGTGCTGGGGTCGCCGAGGGTCGGGCTGCTGATCTTGATGCTCGGCGCGCCCTGGCTCTTGACGCCGTGGTAGTAGCTGGTCGAGCCCGGGGTGACGGTGACCGTGGCACCGGCCATGCCGTTCAGCATCGCGTCGTGCACGGCGTTGACCGGCCAGGCCAGCCGGCTGTTGAACCAGTTCAGGTGGATGGAGTTCAGCCCGAGCGTGGCGGTGCCGAGCGCCGCCCGGTTCGCCGCCAGCTTGTCGGCGTAACCGCCGTCGGCCAGCTGGGTCCCGATCTTGTCCAGCATGCTGTTGAACGAGCCGAGGACGGCCTTGAACTCGCCGGCCGCGCTGCCCTGCCAGTCGCTGCCGGAGGTGTTGATCCCGTCCATCCAGCTCTTGATGGTGGGCTGCCAGGTGTGCATGAAGTTGACGGTGCCGACGAGCGCGTCGTGCCCGGCGTCGAAGCTCCAGACGCTGGTGGTGTCGTTCTGGTTCGGCCAGGAGTTCAGCGGGTCCAGGATGTTCTGCGGCTCCTCGGTGGCGAACTTGGCCAGCGGCCCGTCCCCGTTGTTGCCCCAGTTGTTCCAGTCCATGTTGGCGCCGATCACCCAGCTCCACGGACGGCCGAGACCGTCCTGGTAGTTGTAGGACCACCACACGTCGTAGTTGGCGCTCTGCGCGTAGCCGCTGTGGCTGTCGAAGCCCGTCGCGGCGAACCAGGTCGCGGTGCTGTTGCTGGCGATGTCGTTGCGACTGGTGATGGTGGTCTGGGTGGTGGACGCGAAGGACACCAGGGCGTCCTCCCAGGTCGCGATTCCCATGGGCGTCGTGCTCCCGGATTCGTTGGGCCGGCGGGCGGGTCGAGGGGACGGGCCGGGGCGCCGGACGGGCCGCGGGGGGAGCGGTCCGTCCGGCGCCGGTGGCCGCTAGGCCTTCGGCGGCGGGTTGCTGGGCAGGTTGTTGATCCCGTTGAGCACGTCGGTGAGGACCTTCATCATGTCCGCGGCGCTGAGCGCCTCGTCCGCTCCGTTGGTCAGGGTCGAGTCCACCGTCTTCAGGTCCAGCTGGAACATGCCGGCTTCGGTGATCAGGCTCTGGACCATCCCGTCCAGCTGCGTGCACAGGCTCTTGAAGTCGGCCTGCAGCTGCTGGGCGGCGTCCAGCGTCTTGCCGCCGCCGAGCAGCTTGCTGTACTGCCCCGGGCCCGGCCCGGTGCCGCTCCCGTTGCCCTGGCTGAACCCCTGGACCGCCTTCAGCGACGCATCGTTGCGCAGGGCGTCCAGCAGCTGCTTGATCTGGTTGTTGGCGAAGTCCTTCAGATACGTTTCGGTGATCTTCAGGGTGTCGCCACCACCGCCATCGGTCGTGTCATCCGTGGCCATGTCCGCTCACCTCCTCCTCTCCGGTCGCACCACTCGGGTGTTCCGGTGCGTGCCGACGGGTCAGCTGGTCTGCGCGGCGGCGGTGGCGTCGGCCCGGCGCAGCAGCTCGTGCATGTCGCCCAGGGTGCTGGCGGCCTGGTTGATGTCGTCGGTCATCTGGCCGTCGGCGTTGGCCAGCTGGGTGAAGAAGTTGCCGGCCGCGGTGGCCAGGTCACCCTCGAGGACCTGCTGGCAGGCCTGCACGGCCTGGATGCACTCCTCCATCGCCGCGTGCATCGCGTTGCTGGCCTGGATCAGCTCGTCCTTGGCGTTGTCGATCGGCGTGTGGTTGAGCGAGATGTCAGCCATGGTTGGCCCTTTCCGTGGGTCGGTGCGAAGTCGGGTGCTGGGATCAGGGGTTGAGCGTGTTGACGACGTCCTGCGCGGCCGGCGGCAGGGTCATGAAGCTCTGCGCGGTGTGCACCGCCTCGTCGTGGGCGCTGTCGATCATCTTGTGGCCGGCGGTCAGCTTCTCGACGAGGTCCGAGTAGTCCTTGCCGAGCCGCTGGTACTGGTCCTGCCAGTCGGCCATCTTCGTCAGGTAGGTCTGGCTGCACTGGGCGCGGAAGTTGTTCTCGATCATCTCGCTGATCGACAGCACGGTCTGGCCCGCGCGCTGCATGGCCTCGATCCGGCCCTCCAGCGTGGCCAGCTGCTGCTGGACGACGGCATCCGTTGTCTGGAGGTTGGGAGTGGTCACCGGGGGTCCCTTCATCGGCACGAAATCATGGGTGCGGCACGGGCCGCGTGAGGCCAGTCGATCCCTCGCTCCGTGGAACGGCCCGCACCTGACCGGGGGTTCAGCCCCCGGCGGCGGCCCCGCGGACGGCACCCGGACGGCACCCGGACGACGCGCGGGCCCCGGCGTCCAGGACGCCGGGGCCCGTTGCGGGTGCTGCTCAGCAGCCGACCTTGGCGGCCGGCGGGACCACCACGCCGCCGCCGGCCAGCAGCGCCGGGTCCAGGCTCGGCCCGGACGGCAGCAGCGCGAGCAGCCCCTCCGGCACCGCCGCCGGCACGCTCGCGCCGTACCCGAGCTGCTTGACCACCGCGGCCGAAGCCAGCGGGTACTTCACCCCGCCGTCGCTCACCAGGTACACCGTCGCGCCGGTGCCCGCCCCCGACAGCGCCCGGACCAGCGCCCCGCCGCCGGGCCGCACCGCGATCCGGTCGGCCGCGGTGCAGGAGGGCTGCACGCCCGGCTGGACGGCCGGCGGCTGCCCGCCGATCGCGGCCGCGTCCAGCACCGACACCGCGGTGACCGGCGCGCCCGCCGAGGCCTGCACGTCCGCGCAGACCGCCTGCCCCTGACCCGGCGTCACCAGGGTCGGCGGCTGGTCCGGCAGGCCCGGCGCCGCCCACCTGGCCGCGTCCGCGGCGGGGGCGCCGTGCGCGGCCAGGTCGTCCGGGCCGATCGCCGCCGGCTGCACGGCCGCGCCCGCGTAGGCGATCCGCTGGGTCTGCGGGTCGCCGCTCAGCAGCGCGAAGGCGGTCCCGCCCAGCGGCACCAGGCCGGTGGCGGTCAGCAGGTAGTGGTCACCGCGCGGGCCGGTGAAGAGCTGGCCGATCCGGGACGGCTGCCCGGCCAGCTGGGGGCCGGCCGAGCCCTGCCCGTCGACCGCCGGGGCGGCCAGGTCGGGGCCGGCCGCCAGCGTGTCGAGGAAGGCCGCGGTCACCGGGTAGGGCGTGGCGGCCGCGTAGCCGAGCGCCTGCACCGCGCCGCCCTTGGTGTCCAGGCGCAGCCGCTGGCCGTGCCAGAGCAGGTACTGGGTGTTGTCCGGGGCCACGATCAGCAGCCCCTGGTCACCGGCGAGCCGGGTGCCCTCCTGGGCCGGGCCGACCGCCAGGGTGAGCTGCGGCGCCGCGCCGCCGGTGGCGGTGGGCTGCACGACCGCGCAGGACAGCCAGGGCGAGTTGACCAGGTCGGCCGGGGTCGGCAGGCTGTCGGGCGCACCGACGATGCCGATCGGCGCGCCGCGCGGGGTGCCGGCCAGCGAGCTCTCGCTCACCTGGTCGACCGCCATCTGATCGCCCGCCAGCAGCTTGGCGCTGGTCTCGTTGGGCACCGGGTGCAGGGCGCCGTTCAGGTAGAGGAAGCGCGCCCCGGTCTCGTCGACCATCACCAGGGTGCCGGGCTTGCGCCACCCGGTGGCCCCGCCGGGGACCACCACCCCGTACAGGGTGACGCCGAGCGCGATCAGCGCGCCCAGGATCATCCCGATCACGGTGCCGCGCGAGGTGCGGCCGACCGGGGTGTCCGGCGCGTCCGGCTCGCCGCGCAGCATGCCGGTGGCGAGCCTGCTCATCACGAACAGGTGCGCCTGCACCTGGTCGCGCTTGGACTGCATGTCGTCTTCTCCTCAGGGGCGGTGGCTGGCGGGCGTCCGATGGGCGCG
Organism: Kitasatospora sp. LaBMicrA B282; assembly: GCF_050325825.1. Taxonomy (NCBI): domain Bacteria; kingdom Bacillati; phylum Actinomycetota; class Actinomycetes; order Kitasatosporales; family Streptomycetaceae; genus Kitasatospora; species Kitasatospora sp. LaBMicrA B282. The sequence continues at coordinate 773 of NZ_JBNQTI010000088.1, read as the reverse complement.
GTCAGCCGGAGACGGCCCGCAGGACGTGGTAGAGGCCGACGACGTCGAGCGCCAGCGGGAGCACGGCGATCGCCGTCAGGGTGTGCAGCAGGTCCGCGGCCCGGCCCCAGTAGGGCAGCAGCCGGCGGCCGGGGACGGTCCAGGCGACCATGGCCAGCACCGCGGCCAGCAGCAGCAGACCGGCCAGCAGCAGCGGGCGGCGGGCGGCGGACAGGTGCAGCGCCAGGTGGGCGGTGGGCAGCACCAGGCCGTAGGCGCCGGGCAGCAGCATCGCCAGCCGCTGCGGGATGCTGCCGATCGCCCGGCCGTGCAGCAGGAGCAGCACCGCGAGGGTGCAGACCATGGTGAGCGCCGCCCAGCCGCGGGCCAGGCCGAGCAGGGTCAGGCAGCCGACCAGGGTGACGCCGAGCGCCAGGTAGAAGGCCGTCAGGTACCCGTCGGCCACGGTCGCGCGGTCCAGCACGTTGCGGCTGGGGAACGGGTCGATGTTCTCCTGCAGCTCCTCGGCGTTGCGCGGCAGCGCCGGCAGCCGCAGGCCGGAGAGCCGGAACGAGACCGCCGGGACGAAGGCGCCGACCATCACCGCGAGGACCGCGAGCACCGCCGCCGTGCCGTCCGGCGACACCCCGCCCAGCACCAGGCCGCCGGCCGCCACCACCAGCAGCGCGACCAGCAACAGGCCGAGGAAGAGCGGCGCCGCGCAGGCCACCGCGGCCAGCGCGAGCACCGCCGCGCCGGCGGCCGCCGAGCCGCCGGCCAGCAGCCGGGCGCCC